>JAWXAU010000001.1 GCA_034439655.1 Bacteroidota bacterium
AAGAAGTACTCGTTTCTATTGTCTGTTTTTTTGTATATATTCTTAAATCATTTAAATCAGTCGGAATACGAAATTAATCCATAAAAACTTCTGCTTGCTTCGAAGCTTCAATCATCCATTTCTCTATGGCTGGGCATATTAATATTAAGTAGTGTTCCTTTGAATTATGCCTTTTATATATTATATTATCACTATTATATATTTCGATATTGAAATTATTAAAATAAGATTTTGGGTGAACTCCTTTATCTAGGGCTATTATTGCAAGAGCGATACTATTTTCATATTTGGCGATATTTTTTCTCGTGCTATAATCATCTTTGTTTATTACGATGTTTTCAACTTTAGTTTTGCCATGTTGCTTGTTTGTAGAAAACCTTGGAATATCTCCCAAAATCTCAATAACAACCCTATCTGCAAAACATTCAGGTATAACTGGGATTGAGAAATTAAACATGTTTTTGAAACAAAGAATTATAATTCATAAAAACATCTGTTCCATTATTTATAACATTTGCTATTTCTTCAGAATTAAGGTTTTTTATTTTCATAAAATCGTTTCCTGGGTCATTATAACAAACATGCAATGCTACAGAATCTGAACTTGCATAGCTTTCATCGAATAATTCATTTATTAAATAGGGTGAATGGGTAACTATAAAATATTGATTCGTTTTTTCAGCCAATATTTGAGTGGCTAATTTTACAATATATGGTGAATAGGAATGTGCTTCAGGCTCTTCAAATAAAATTATACTATCTCTGTTAGATAATATAGCGGCTATATGAAAAATTATTCTCCTAAGCGTATCTGCCATTAGTTCATATGGCATTTTTCTATATGAACCGCTAATGTACTTTTGTATTTCAATATCATTTTCAGTATTTACTAAGTTTAAATTATATTGTTTAAAATATTCGCCAGCTATTTCACTTATTTCAGGATTGTTTTGGATAATAGTGGGTAGGTTTCTCCCATGTGGAATATCTAAAAAAGATACAAATGGAGAATCATATTTTATTTGTTCTTTATATTTATAATTTTTTAAAGTGATTTCAGTAGCAGTATTAAGCGGTAGATTTTGCTTAATACTTCTCCGCCCTTCATTCATTAATTGGTCATAATATTTTAAATATTTTTTACCTTCCTTTCCACTTGATTGAATATATTGCAATTCTTCGCTATCTAAATTTTGAAGAAAATCTGAGAATGTTTTGTCATAATCAAGTTTGCTACTATCAGGAACCATATTACTGATAGTTTGTCCATTTCCTTGTTTCGGATTAGTTAAATAAAAGAATAGGATGACAATATATTTTTTCATTGCCTAAATTTTACATTTGCAATCAATAATATTTAACAATAGAAATCTAAATTAATGTTTGATATATAATCTTATAATAGCTGCCATCTGTGCAAGCTAAAAGCCATCCATCCATTTTATTAAATCAACTTTATCGTCTTTTGTAAGAAATGCATTTCGTAAAATATTCATAAATTGAATCTTATATTGTGAGAGTCCAAAAATAGAAATAAATTTTGATTTATCAAAAAAAATATTTCACGTCACACCTGCAACACCCCCATATTAAACTGCTTGGTAATAGGAGCATGATTCGCAGCGAGAATTCCCATACTAATCCACTCACGGGTTTTGGCGGGGTCTATAATAGCATCGGTCCATAAACGTGAGGCGGCATAATATGGCGAGAGTTGGCTTGCATACCTGTTTTTGATTTTGTCGAACAATTCTTTTTCAGCTTCTGTGGTTATTACTTCGCCTTTGTTTTTGAGAGTGGCGGTTCGCATTTGCAAAAGTACTTTTGCGGCTTGTTCGCCACCCATTACGGCAAGTTGCGAAGTAGGCCATGCCACAATAAATCGCGGGTCATAAGCTTTGCCACACATGGCGTAATTGCCTGCCCCGTATGAGTTTCCAGTTATTACTGTGAATTTAGGAACTACAGAATTGCTTACCGCATTTACCATCTTCGCACCATCTTTTATAATGCCACCATGCTCACTTCTGCTGCCTACCATAAAGCCCGTTACATCTTGCAAAAACACCAATGGTATTTTCTTTTGGTTGCAGTTTGCGATGAAACGTGTGGCTTTGTCGGCACTGTCATTATATATAACACCACCCAATTGCATTTCTCCTTTTTTAGTTTTTACTAACTTGCGATTATTAGCCACAATTCCTACTGCCCAACCATCAATTCGTGCATAACCTGTTATAATAGTTTTACCATAATCTTCTTTGTATTGTTCAATCTCACTATTGTCTACAATTCGATTTATGATATCAATTGCATCATAAGGTTTGGAGCGGTCGATAGGCATAATACCATATAGTTCTTTCGCATCAAATTTGGGGGCAACGGATGCTATTCTGTCAAAACCGGCCTCGTCAAATTTACCCATTTTATCTACAATATTTCTGATTCTATCCAAGCAATCAGCATCATCTTTGCATTTATAATCAGTAACGCCGCTTACCTCGCAATGTGTTGTTGCACCACCCAAAGTTTCATTATCTATATCTTCGCCAATGGCCGCTTTCACCAAATAACTCCCTGCCAAAAATATACTGCCAGTTTTATCTACTATCATAGCTTCATCGCTCATAATAGGTAGGTAAGCACCGCCAGCCACGCAGCTTCCCATAATAGCAGCAATTTGTGTAATGCCCATACTGCTCATCATAGCATTGTTTCTAAATATACGTCCGAAATGTTCCTTGTCGGGGAATATTTCATCTTGTAATGGAAGAAAAACTCCAGCAGAATCCACTAAATATATAATAGGTAGACGATTTTCCATAGCGATTTCCTGGGCACGTAAATTCTTTTTACCACTCATAGGGAACCAAGCTCCAGCTTTTACAGTCGCATCATTTGCTACTATCACACATTGGCGTCCCTTTACGATGCCAATACCTGTAACAACTCCAGCACCAGGGCAACCGCCATATTCTGTATACATATCCCAAGCTGCAAAGGCTCCTATCTCGAAAAACTCAGTATCTTTATCACAGAGATATTCGACACGTTCGCGTGCGAGCATTTTTCCTTGTTCGTGTTGCTTGGCTCTGGCTTTATCGCCGCCACCTTTATATATTTTACTAAGTTCATGTTCGTATTGCTGAATCAGCAATCTCATATTGTCTTCATTGCGGTTAAAATCTGGATTAGTGGTCATTTTATATTTTATATTTTGTATTTTCGTCTTTCGGCAGTTAATTAAAAGGATTATGGCAAGAGTTGTCTTCGTTAAACTAAGACTGACATTTGTTATCCTATCCGCCGCGGTGGATATCGAAGGGTTCCGTCTGCGAAATTAAGGGATAAGGCAAATGATTATCAAATATTCTTGACCATGGTTTTTTCCACCTGATCCAATATCTGATAAGCTACATCCAAAGCTCTATAGCCATCGTGCAAACTAACTACTGTTGGTTTTTTGTGTTGGATGCTGTGGGCAAAGTCTTCCAACTCCATTTTAATGGCATTTGTGGCAGGAACCTCTGGATTATTAAAACTAATCTTTTTGGAAGTACGGTCATCACCTAGTTCCATAATCATATCAAAAGGGCCAGGTGTGCCTACGAGGTCGTGCATTTGAACCATCTCTACTTCTTTGTTTAAAAAGTCGATTGATATATAAGCATCTTTTTGAAACACCCTAGTTTTACGCATATTTTTCATGCTGATGCGGCTAGAAGTAAGGTTTGCTACACAGCCATTGTCAAACTCAATACGTGCATTGCAAATATCTGCTGTATCACTCACTACGGCTACACCACTGGCACTGATGCGTTTCACATTCGACTTCACCAAGTGCAACATAATATCTATATCATGTATCATTAGATCTAATACAACGGGAACATCGAGTCCGCGTGGATTGAACTCAGCCAAACGATGTGTTTCAATAAACATAGGTTTAAGGTCGAACTGACGTGCGGCAAGAAAGGCTGGATTGAATCTTTCCACATGTCCTACTTGGGCTTTCACATTTGCTTCACGAGCAAGTTCTATCAGTGATAAAGCCTCATCAACAGTAGATGAAATAGGTTTTTCGATGAACAAATGTTTTTGCGAACGCAATACTTTCACAGCATTTTCATAATGAAAAAGGGTAGGGGTAACGATGTCAACCGCATCCACTGATTCTATAAGCTCATCGGCACTGGCAAAAGATTTCACACCAAATTCTTCAATGACCTGTGCGGTATTTACATCGCTCAAATCATAGAAACCACAAAGTTCGAATGCTTCAATTTCTTTGAGCAACTTGATATGTATTTTGCCCAAATGGCCTGCTCCGATAACGCCTATTTTTGTTTTTTTCATACTGTGTGTTCTGTGTTGATTATATGTTTGTTCACGGCAAAACTAAATGAACGAATTTCGCCCACCTAAATCACTTCCCAACGGATGTGAATTACGGAACATGATAATAGACACATATAAACACAAAGGGCTTAGGCGTCAACTTGTTGACGTTTTAAAAGCAAAGGGGATTACTGACAAAACTGTGCTTGATGCACTGATGGAGGTACCCCGACATATATTTTTTACGAAGGACTTTGAGCATTATTCTTATGAGGATAAAGCATTCCCGATAGCAGGCGGACAAACTATTTCTCAACCTTTTACAGTAGCTATGCAATCGCAGTTGATGGATTGCAAGGCTGGAGATAAAGTACTGGAGATAGGTACAGGCAGTGGTTACCAAAGTGCAGTATTATGTGCTATGGGTTTGGATGTATATAGCAGCGAAGTGGTGGAAGTGTTGCACAAAAAAGCAGGGAAGTATTTAGAGTTATTGGGATACACACCACAATTACATTTAAGTACAGGAGATTTGGGTTGGGCTGAGATGGCACCCTTCGATAAGATTATAGTAACCTGCGGTGCCGAAGAAGTTCCCAACGAACTAATGGCTCAATTAAAAGTGGGTGGTATTATGGTGATACCCGCTGGTAAAGGTGATGATAAAACAATGTTAAAAATAGAACGACAAAATGCTACCAAATTTGTGAGCAGCAATCATGGGATATTTAGGTTTGTGCCATTGGTATAGTAGTAAGTATAATTTTGTATATTTGCTGTTTGAACCTAGATACAGATAAAATAGAATCAATAAAAAGCTTCATATATTCGAGGCGAAGCACACCAAAAGAGCGATATTGATATTCTTGTAGACTGGAATTATACTCAAAGAATAGGCTTACAATTTATCCAAATGAAATTTGACCTTGAAAAAATATTAAACAAGAAGGTTGATTTGGTGTCATCTAATGGATTATCAAAATATATAAAGCCATTAGTTGATAATGAAAAGCAATTGATATATGCGAGATAGATTAGGAGATAAAATTCGTTTATAACACATTCTTGACGCTATTAATGAAATAGAATCCTATTTGATTGATACGGAATTCGCTACATTTATGGAGAACGCTATGATGAGGTATGCTTTTATAAAGCAAATGGAAATAATACCGAAACTCAATATATAATAAGCCAAAAAAAGGCGGACTAAACATAATGTAGTTCGGCATTACCATCCTTCAAACTAAATCCGCCACAGGCGGAGAACTATTTTAGTTTAAGAATTGGTATAACTTGGTAAATGTCTCAGTATTTGTCCTGCATGTATATAAAATGCCAATAACGAAATTATAAATCCGAACGGAATAATGCCTAGTATTAAAAATATGCGTTTCCAATATTTTATTGTTATTTATAATAGTATTAATAAGCAGACATACCTATTGTCAATATGATAATTAATATTAATATTTTGTCCTTTCTCATTCTTCTGTTTTTTTATGTCACAATAGCCGCATGAGGGATAGAAGCCGGCACGCAGTAAGGCGAATAGCCCGACCCACGCTTCGTGGGGCATGCCCAAAAGTATTTCAATTTAGATCCAGAATAATCCTAACTTGCAGTATTTATCATGTAATTCGTACATCATACATCATACATCATACATCATACATCGTAAGTCGTACATCGTAATTCGCACTCGCCGCGGCTAGGTAAATCGTAGTTTATTTATAATACTCTATCGTCCTATTTATAATATAACCCGATTTATCGCCTACGAAGGATTTGAGCCAGTTACCCTTTTTATCATAATAGGAGTATTTCATTTTATTATATGAAGTCTTTTCAAGGATATTTGTTGCTTTGGATGCAGAAGTGGCATTGTTGTTTCCGTGTTCAATTTCACTGGTAAGTTTATTCTCCGAATTAAAATATTGTACTTTTATCAACTCTTTCTTCTTATTATAAAAGGAAACAGTTTTCCAGTTCAATTTACCCGCTAGGTATGAGGCGTCTTCGACTTTCCTAAACTTATTTTCATATTTAAAGCTATCGATTCTGTCATTTCCCTCCTTGTGCAGCACCATATTCCCTTTCCTGTCATATTTATTTATGATACTGGGAGAATAACTACCAGTTCCATTAAATGTACCTATTTCTTCAATTATACAATTATTGCTATCATATTTCAATATGGTATTGGTTTTTAGTGAATCAAACTCTTCAATTACTTGACCTTTTTTATTGTATTTAATTCTAAAACTCCCTATAACTCTATTGTGTTTATGTTTGATAATAGCTACTAAACTACCTTCGATATTATATAATAAGGTGTCTTTTGTTATGGCAGCGGTATCTATATAAATGCTATCATCGAAATATTTATAGGGAAGTTTTTTACTTTCTACCAAATTCCCTTTTTCATCGTATCTGAAATTAATTTCACTGGTTATTTCTTCAAAATCTTGATCAAATTTGGAAATTTTTGTGATATTGCCATTGGTGTCAAATTCTTGATAAGAATAAAGATAACCCCATGCATTAGGGCTTGGCTCCATCGACAGGTGAGCTTCGGATAATTTTTTCACTTTCCCTTTTATGTGATTCTGTTTCAGGTAATCTTTGGCAAAATCATACTCAGAATATCTCTTAAGCTGCCCTAATACTGATTGGGCCATCATGTAGCCAATGAATAATAAAAGCAGGGTCGATTTTTTCATCACGTTGCAAATGTAAAACATTTTGAGATAAGTTTTTAACTATCTCCTGTCAAATTGTGTTCGGAGTAAATTAATTGGGAGGTCATTATTTGGTTGTTGGGGCACCATAGGTCTTCGGTACATCTTGAAACCCTTGCTAAATCTCACACCTATGGTGTTTCAAAAACTGTATTAAAATTATTTGTTACCGATACATTGCTCCTATTGGAGAATTTCTGTTACCGAGCACTTAAAGTGTGGACACCAACCACGAACCCCAATGAGTGACTAAGTCCTTTGAGAGATTCTGAAACAATTCTCCCGCAAGCTTGTGGGGTTTATCATGGACAGGATTACGTCGCGACAGCAACATCATCGCTCTCCTAGTTAGAGGCGAATCGTTCCATATTTCGGTGGATCAGGTACATCGTACTCGCCGCGGCGAACTACATCGTCAATCGTAATTTTATTCCACTTTATCAAAAATATTCTTCAAAAACTGAATTTTCAACAAGGCTTCCATCGGCGTCATGTGGTTGAGGTCAATTTTACGGAACTCTTCATTGATGCGGGTTAACAACGGATCATCCAAAGTGAACATATTCATTTGCAAGGTTGATTGCGGGATGTTTTTCACTGCAGCTCTAGTATCATTGCCTTCTATCTCGCCGCGTTGTGCTTCGAGGTGGCTGAGGATTTCGTTTGCACGTTTTAAAACTTGCTGCGGTATGCCCGCCATTTTAGCTACATGTATACCAAAACTATGTTCGCTGCCACCGGGTAAAAGTTTGCGTAAAAATATAATTTTATTGCCACTTTCTTTCAGTGATATATGATAGTTTTTAATACCTGAATGGGTCTCTTCCAACTCGTTCAATTCATGATAGTGCGTAGCAAATAATGTTTTCGGCTTGAAGCTTTGCTTATTCAAAAACTCTGTAATACTCCATGCCAAAGAAACACCATCATAAGTACTTGTACCACGACCAATCTCATCGAGCAAAATTAAACTGCGGTCGCTAAGGTTATTGAGAATACTGGCGGTTTCGGTCATCTCTACCATAAAAGTACTTTCGCCACCTGATAAGTTATCGCTAGCACCCACACGGGTAAATACTTTATCTACCAATCCAATGTTAGCTTCCGTACATGCTACAAAACTCCCTGCTTGTGCCATTAAAACTGCCAGTGCCGTTTGCCTGAGCAAGGCGGATTTACCCGACATATTCGGGCCAGTTAATATAATAATTTGTTGTTCCTCACGATTCAACATTAAATCATTGGGTATATAATATTCGCCTGCTTTCATATTGCGTTCTATAACAGGATGGCGACAACCGAGCAATTGTAGTTCGTGGCCTTCGTTCAGTTTGGGTTTGCAAAAATTATATTCGATGGCTGTTTTAGTATAACTACATAGGCAATCAAGCTTGGCCAGTACCATTGCGTTTTGCTGCACAGGGCCAATATATCCTGCCACTTCTTCCACCAAACTATTATATAGTTTTACCTCGAGCGAAAGTATTTTATCCTCGGCACCGAGTATTTTTTCTTCATATACTTTAAGTTCGGGAGTTATATATCTTTCAGCATTTGTCAATGTCTGTTTACGATGCCATTCGGGAGGTACTTTGTTTTTGTGTAAGTGTGTTACTTCTATATAATAACCGAATACATTATTATAAGCAATCTTAAGCGAAGTAATGCCAGTAGCAAGGGCTTCACGTTGTTGCATTTGCAATAAATAATCTTTTCCCGAATGCGAAATGGCTCGCAGTTCGTCCAATTCACTATCAATTCCTGCATTAATTACTCCGCCTTTATTGAGGAGAGCAGGAGCATCAGCATTTACAGTGTGACCAATTTTATCTATAATAAGTGTACACAAATTTAATTGTTGGCCGAGATGCATCAGCGGAGCATGTCCACTGTTTTCACAAAGCGTTTTAATGCCTGGCAATAATTGCATGGAGCGATGAAGTTGGTACAATTCACGAGGGTTTACACGACCCATTGCTACTTTAGAAATTAAGCGTTCGAGGTCGCCCATTTGCTGCAAAGCATCACTCAATTGTATATAGTCGTTTTGCTGTTTGGTGAAATATTCTACAGAATCCAAACGCTCTTGTATGGGTTGCAAATCTTTGAGCGGCAATACTAACCAACGCTTGAACAAACGACTGCCCATAGCGGTATTTGTTTTATCTAAAATATCAATGAGACTTGTTCCTTTTTCGCTGGCAGTACTTAATATCTCAAGATTACGGATGGTGAATTTATCGAGCCATACATATTTGCTTTCGTCCAATCGGCTAATAGCATTTAGGTGCGTGATTTCTTTTTGCAAATTTTCCTGCACATAATGCAAAGCTGCACCTGCTGCAATAATACCTAGTTCAAGTGTATCAATTCCGAAACCTTTAAGTGTGGTCGTTTCAAATTGTTTTAATAGTTTTTCTTTGGCAAAATCGGGCATGAAAATCCAATCATCAACAGCATAAGTATAAAAACTATCAGTATATAATGTTTTGAAAGTTTTAAGTTGCGGTTTTGATATCAAAACTTCGGCAGGTTTGAGACTTTGTAATAGTTTATCGATATAAGCCAAGCTACCTTGGGCAGCCATAAACTCCCCTGTAGATATATCCAAAAAAGCAATACCTGTTTGGTCCTTGTCAAAATATATAGAGGCTAAAAAATTATTGGATTTATGGTCGACAATTTTCTCACTATATGCAACCCCAGGCGATACCAATTCGGTCACCCCACGTTTCACAATTCCTTTGGCAAGTTTGGGGTCTTCTAATTGTTCGCAAATTGCCACACGCTGACCAGCACGAACAAGTTTGGGCAAATAAGTATCCAAAGAATGATAAGGAAAACCAGCAAGTTCTATATGACTAGCTTGCCCATTGGCTCTTTTAGTAAGCACGATTCCCAAAATTTGTGAAGCCTTTATAGCATCTTCACCAAAGGTTTCATAGAAATCGCCGACACGAAAAAGCAGCAGAGCATCAGGATACTTAGTTTTAAAACTAGTATACTGTTTCATCAATGGGGTTTCTTTTCCTGCAGCCATAATATAACCCACAAAACAACACCACAAAAACTGTCCTTTGCAAACGCGTTATAAACAAAAAGCAAACTTTTTTGTATGTAGGTAGATTTGACAACTCTGCCTACGCTGTGCCAGGCAGAGTTGCCAAATCTGTTCTTATTTTTATAAGATGCACTTCTATTCATGCACTATTACTGCATTCAAATCTGCGATTGTTTTTTGCAATGTTTATAGCATTGTCTAGTTCGTTGACTAATAAAGGATAGTAGCCAACTTGCACTTAAAAGTTTCAGCACTTCGATTTGACGTATTCAGTTTTTGCAATAACCCATTTTTAGCTTTGAATAAATATTCAATTGTCTTTCTTTACCTTTATTGCTAAATCCTTCATGGTGTTTATTGATTGCAGGGAAATATAAGTAGTTGGATGCAGGTATCTTTATTGATGACCCTCAATAATTACAATCAAAACAAATATAGATGGTACACACAATTTTATTTTTTATGAAAAAACCAATGCTAAGTCTAGGTTCGAAACACGCCATAGTATAGCCACCATAAGTTAAGGTGTCATTTATTGTTTTTAATAATTCTTTTAGCAAAGTTGAATCTATTGTTCAAATTGAAGATTTACGTAAAAGATGAAATTTTAAAACATTAAAGTCTGGATCAAGAAAAGTAACCCGATGCTTTTTTTGATGAGTTATGGAATCATAGTTGAAATTGTATGCCAGTACGCTGTCAAATGTTAAGTGACCAAAAAGGATTATAAAGGATTGTATCCCTTCGATATTCAAATCTTTCTTCCTCTTGTTGGGCATACGATTTGGAACCACATAAAAACACCAACATACAAACTACATATTTCATTTGGTAATGTTATATAGTCCTTATTCTTTCACTACAATCTTTTTGAACCAACTGCCATTGTAATCAGTCAATTCGAGCAAGTATATCCCTTCGCCAAATTCAGAAATATTCGTGTTGAAACTATCGCCCGATATGTTGTTTTTATATAATACTACTTGCCCTGTTATGTTATATATTTTGAGGGTAGCATTTTGTTCGCCGCGGCGAATATTGCTGAAATTGATAGTAAAATTTCCTTGGGTAGGATTGGGAAATATTTGTATATAGTTTTGATTTTGTTCCGCAATACCAGCATTGTTAATATTATGGCAAATAGTGGTATATGTACAATTCCCAAAGGTGATAATTACCGCATAATCACCATTCAACACGGGTTTAAAGCTTTGACTGGTTTGGCCTGCAATGGGAGTGTAGTTTTTATTACAGTCAATCCATTGGTAGGTTTTTCCAGTAGCTTTTGCAGTAAGTATATTCCCGTTTTTTATAACTGCAGTATCTATTTTGTCAATAGTAATATGCAAAGTAATTAAGCTATCGCAGCCTCTCACGTTGGCAATGGTATCATAATATATTCCAGTACTGTCATAGTTTTTATTATTGAGTTTAACGTTGTAACAAGCCTGAATATTTGTATCTGCATTTGATGCGGCACATTGTTTTATTTTATGGATGAACATATCACTGCTGCCTCCCGATATAAGTTGATTGGTTTGTGCAGTGTCGATACCGAAGTTTGCCGTATCACTAAAATAACCTACAGTATATACATCTCCGAATTTATCTGTTATAATACTTTGGCCTAATTCTGTTTGGGTTCCACCGAATGAATATGCCCATTTAAAATTGCCCGAAGTATCAAACTTGTATACAAATATATCCAATGAGTTGTGGGAAGTAATATTATATACGGATGCTCCTGGGTCAAAATCCACGGTACTATCAAAATACCCGGTACTATATAAATTTCCAAATTTATCCAAAGTAATGGAGTTTCCCAATTCTGTTCCTTTACCACTAATTTGTTTGGCCCATGCAAAATTGCCTTTCGCATCTAGTTTTACTACATAAGCATCTGCTCCGCCTGCGGCGGTCATATCATATTTTGGTGGTCCGGGATTAAAATCAACTGTACCAATAAAAAATCCTGTGGTATATACATTTCCCAAATCGTCAGACACAATGGAAAGTGCCTGGTCATCGCTCGTGGCTCCTATTCTTTTTGCCCAAACAAATTTGCCCGATGAGTCGAGTTTTGAAATAAAGATTTCAGTACCGCCCTGCGATTTTAATGTATAAATTGTGTTGCTCGGGTCGAAGTCCGCATCATCTTGGTAAAACCCAGTAGTATATATATTTTCGGAAGCATCAATACTTACCGAATTAGCTCCGTCGCTATATACTCCACCCATTGCCTTGGCCCAAATATATTTTCCTGCCGTATCTAGTTTGATAACATGTATATCAAATTCACCGCTTGATGTGAGGTTTGTGGTATTGCCCGATGGATCAAAATCGACTGTTGATTGGAATGTTCCAGCCAAATAGATAACATTGTTTTTCAAGCTCATAGAATTTACGTAGTCATATCCTGTTCCTCCAATTCTTTTGGCCCATATAAAGTTTCCATCAGCATCCAGTTTCGAAATAAATATATCGTCCAATCCTGCAGAGCCCATATTATATCCTTGCTTACCGGGGTCAAAATCGCCAAAGTCCTGAAAGAAACCCGCGGCATACACTGCTCCTTCTGCATCAACAGCCATCGTAAGAGCGGATTCCTCAAAATCTCCTCCCATGCCTTTGGCCCATATAAAGTTTCCTTTTGCATCGAGTTTACATACAAAAATATCTTGACTTAAAGAAGCAGAAGTTATGTAAAAAGTTTTGGTAGGGGAGGGATCGAAGTCCACAATTCCTGTAAAACTACCTGCTATAAATATATTTCCACTGGGGTCAACCGCTACCGCATATGCCTCGTCGAATGAAGCACCACCTATTTTTTTTACCCAGTCTAAGGTAATAGTTTGAGCCTGTATCAAGCCCGCAGTTAGTGAGATGAAGAGCGTAAAAATGATTTTTTTCATTAGGCAAAAATAGTCGATAATTGGTATATTGTATAAAGTATATAGTGGTCGGCACTCTGCGTCCGTAACCAGCACCCACTCTAATTGGACAGAGATACGTTGAGGCATAGGTTCCATGGTACTAACTCCTTTTCCGTTGCACCTTTAATGTTTCACCACAAATTTCAACGTTTGATTGGGCGTTGCAAATGAATTTAATATATAAATACCTTCTGCAAAATTTGAGACATCAATTCCAGAATTTGTATATAGGCCGTTATGATATATTTTACCATCCATCCCAACTATAATTACTGAGAAATCGCGTAGTATATTATTGTTTTCATTCAGCAAGGTTATATACTCGTTTGCTGGGTTTGGATATAAAGTAAGCGGTAGTAATATAGCAGCCCCATTAAAGTTAATGGTCTTTACCCCAACAGATTTAGCATATTGGTTCACATCTTTTTGCAACAATTTATAATATATAGTGCCTGTTTGGTCGTTCAGTGAATCAGTGTATGAATAATTTATTTTGGTGAAGCTGTTTCCCTGTGCTGCTTGCTCGTTAATGGTTTCAAAATATACACCATCAAAGCTGCGTTGTATCATAAATAATTCAGAGCTTGTCTCTGATGTGGTAGACCAAGATAAGGTAACAAGTTTGTCGTTTTTTATAAGATTGAATGAGCTTAAGATGACAGGCAGTGCCGAGCTTTTGTTAGCTGATGCAGAAGCATAGCCATCGCCACTTCGTCCCTGATATTTGTTGAGTGTTTGTGCAGTAATAATAGTTTGTAAACACAAAATAAGGCTGGTTGTTATAATTAAGTTTTTCATGATAGTATATATTAATGGTTAATGAGGTCCGCCTCGGCGGAATAAATGATAAATGATAAATGATTGTGTGGTTGGTGAAAACACACAACCCAGGGCAGTTGTGTTTAATGATATAAAATATAAAATTAAAAATGCAATTCGCCGCGGCGAATAAAATATCCTTAGGGTGCTGTTCTCACCCCCTACCTCCGCGGCCTTGGTGTTTTGCATAGTCGGTGCTGCCTGCCCAGTTGCGGTCGGATACTCTTAACCTATCCGTGCCGTAGCTCATGCTTCCTCCTCTATAAGCAGAGCCTGTGCCACCTGTAATATTTCCGGAAGAATACCCTGGCCAGTCGCTGTTGTTTGCATATCCTCCGCTCGTTATATTTCCATCGCCGTGCGATCCTGTAAACGACCTGCCAGTGCTGGTATAGATACCAACCACTCGTTCCCATACACTTCCGCTCAATTCCATAATTCCATAATAGGATGCCCCAGAAGTAGTTCGGTTTGATGATGAATTTGCAAATACGCCGCAACGTGTTTTACCGTCCATGCTTGAGCCAGCCGCTGTTGCAGAATATATACAATTACTTGTGCTGCTGCTACTACTTGCATTGCTCACATATTCTGAATCGGTTGTTCGGTAACTTAAATTATAATTACCAGTGCCAGGGCTGGTAGTTCCCCACGCAAATTCTTGAGATGTAGGAGTTTGGTGGCCACGACAAGCTTTCTCATATTCAAGTTCAGTAATAGGCCTTAGTGCCGACCAGTCCAAGTAAGCAGCAACTTCTTGCCAGCTTAGCATATTGCATACAAGTGTGGGTGCTGTGCAAGTAAATACTACGGGGTTGGTAGTGCCATTGCCCGATGTTGGGCAAGTGAGGTAATTGCGATTAAGCAAAGTAGCGTAATTGGATAGCACATAGGCTTTTGAAGGAGCATCAGCACTAAGGGTGCAGTTCACATTGTAGTTTTGCTGGGTACGTGTTAAGCAATTTAAAAATTCGAGGTATTGACCTTGGCTTATTTCATATTTCATGCAGTAAAATGCTTGATAGCCTTTAGGAAATGATGCTGACAATGTTGCTGAGGGCCCATATCCGCGAGCATATAAATTGCCACTACTGGTACCCATAGTGATTGCACTTTCTGAACTCACACTATATGATCCATACGACGAACTTCCATACTTATAAAATGTATATGATTCGCTTCCGCCACCCGCACCTAAACTATATGTTGCTTGCGGAACATACACCATTTCGCAGCCCATCACTTTTATATCGTAGGTATCATCATCACCAATTGTGTCAAGTGCATAATACCATTTTAGTTGTACAGCGGTGAGCGAAAAAGTGCCGCTTCCTGTATCGCTACGGTATATAAATGCACCTTTCTTATCGGTAGGAACAGAAATGGTGGAACCCGATGGAGCTGTATTCCCTGTAATGCTCAGTGTAGCATGTTTCCAAGTAGTGCCGCTGCTTGTTTTATATTTTATATATACCCAAACTGCGTCCCAATTTACAGTGTCACGGAAAGAATTTTCCCAACTAAGGTCGAACTGCACCAATATATAATTACTGGTGCTGCCCGATCCAGCCGAGGTGTTCTGCCCCGTTAGTTGTAGGTTAGAGATGGATAGATTGTTTGCATTGCTGTGCGAGTACCATAATAAACATATTATGATAACTACTGGTTTTAGGAGGTATGATAGATTTTTCATAAGGCTTTGTATTTAATTTCTTGATACAAAGTTGACGAATTAAGAGCCTATAGTAGAATAAAAGTTAGAGCAAAATTAAATTTCCAAACCAAATTAAATCTCAATAAACTGTGTTTAAAATATTGAAAAATAAATACTTAATTTCAACGAAAGGTAAGGTATGTTAAAATCCTTGCTGTATTTTGTCCCGTGTACAGATTTGATACTTCTGCGGGGGTACAAGTCGGATAGCCCCGCCTCGGCGGGAGACTTGGTTGAGTTGTTAAATCTCGCACCACACGATATGTCTAGATTCGCAATTCTTTCCTTATTTTCGCACACTTTTTATGCGATATACAAAACACATTTTTGCACTTCTGCTGTGCGGTTTATTTTTCCAAAACATATATGCCCAAGACGAACCTGATACTGGCAAACTCGAATTAAAATTGGCAGATATATGGGAAACAGGTAGGTTCTCGCCCAAGTTTGTAAGCGGATATCGCTCGATGAAAGATGGGGAATTTTTTAGCAAAGTGGATTATCACGAAGGCGATAAAAATTATTTGCTTAACCAATATAGTTATAAAACTGGGAAGCTCGAAGGTACCATTGCCGAAAGCAGAAAAGTTAAACCAGCAGGCTATGAAGGTGAAGTCGATTTTGGGAATTACCAATTCAATAATAATGAAATGCGGGTATTGTTCGAGGCAGAGCACGAACAGGTTTATCGCCATTCATTCACCGCCAAATATTTTATTTTTGACCGCAAAAGTCGGGAGAGTAAATTTATTAGCACGGGCAAAGGGATGAACGCCAGCTTTGGACCCAATGATAAGTATGTAGCTATGGTGCGTGACAATGATTTGTATCTAATCAATATAGAGAATAATATGTCGGAGACGCGAATTACGAATGATGGTAAGAAGAACGAGATTATAAATGGTGCCGCCGACTGGGTATACGAAGAAGAATTTGCATTGACCTCGGGTTATTCATTTTCGCCCGATGGGAAATATATAGCTTATTACCGTTTTGATGAAAGCAATGTAAAATCATACTCCATGCCTTTATATAATGGTTTATATCCCAGTACTGAAACTTTTAAATATCCAAAAGCAGGCGAAAATAATTCGGTAGTTACTATATGGATTTATGAAATAGCCACTGGCAATCGTGTGCAGGTTAATTTAGGCACGGAAACAGATATATATATTCCCCGAATTAAATGGAATCATGATGGCAGCGAACTATGTGTTTATAAAATGAACCGCTTGCAAAATAATTTGGACCTTTTGATGGCCAATCCCAAAAGTGGTGTTACCAGAGCCATGCTCAGCGAAGCGAGCGATACTTATGTGGAAGTGCCCGAAGACCTTACATTTTTAGAGAATGGCGATGAGTTTTTAATGGCCAGCGAACGCAATGGATATAAACATTTGTATTTATTTAAAACAAAAGATGGTAGCTTGGTTAATCAAATTACCAAAGGAAAATGGGAGGTGGACCAGTTTATAGGTTATGATAAAAAATCGGGATACATATATTTTAATTCTACTGAAGTTAGCTTTACCGACCGCAACCTTTGGCGTGTCAAATTGGATGGAACAGGAAAAAAACGCATCACCATTCGTGATGGAAATAATGAAGTACATTTTAGCAGTAATTATAAATATTTCCTATGTATTTATTCCAATATCAATACACCTTATTTTATAAGTATATATAATAATAATGGTTACGAATTACGAATAGTGGAAGATAATAAAAAACTACGCACCAGGTTGGAAAGATATGAACTGAGTACGGTCGAATTTTTCGAAATGAATACCTCAGAAATGCTCAACTTATATGGTTATGTATTTCATCCCAAAAAATTTGATACCAACAAAAAGCATCCCGTATTACAATATGTATATGGTGGCCCCGGCAGTCAATTAGTAGTGGATAAGTGGATGGGAGCTTATTATTATTGGTTTCAATATTTGGCATCAAAAGGTTATGTGGTGGTATGTGTAGATGGCCGTGGCACAGGTGGTAGGGGAGCATCGTTCAAAAAAGTAACCTATAAAGAAATGGGTCATTACGAAATTATTGACCAGATAGAAGTAGCCAAATGGTTGGGCACTCAGCCTTGGGCAGATGCCAGCAGGATAGGAATGTTTGGATGGAGTTTCGGAGGTTATATGTCATCGTTGGCTATTACCAAAGGAGCTGCGTTTTTCAAAACCGCTATAGCAGTGGCACCTGTTACCAATTGGCGTTTTTATGATAATATATATACCGAACGCTATATGCAAAAGCCGCAAGACAACGCAGTGGGTTACGATCAAAATTCACCGATCAATTTTGTAGATAAAATAAAAGGTAATTATTTGATTATTCATGGTACAGGCGATGATAATGTGCATTTCCAAAACTCAGCAGAAATGGTGAATGCCATGATCAATAAAAATATCCCATTCGACTCAGAATATTATCCCAATAAAAACCATGGAATAAGAGGTGGCAAAACCAGGTTGCATTTATTTACCAGAATCAGTAAATATATATTTGAGAAGTTGTGATAAATGATTGAATTCAAATCATTAAATCATAATTCAAATCCGCCTCGGCGGAGTAAATTATAAAATCCCCTCATCCGCAAAGCTATAATACTTTCCTGCAGCTACTATTATATGATCAAGAACAGGGATTTCAAGCAACTTTCCAGCTTCTTTAAGTTTTTTGGTTAAGTCTAAATCTGCTTGGCTAGGTTTTAAATTTCCTGAAGGATGGTTATGACAAAGTATTATATAACAAGCATCATTTTCAATAGCAGTTTTAAAAATCAGTTTAGGGTCGGCCACAGTTCCTGTCATCCCACCTTGACTCACTTTCTTTGCGGAAAGCACTTTATTAGCCCTATTCAAAAGTAATATCCAAAACTGTTCATGGTCGAGGTCGGCCATGTGCGGCCACAGTTGGTTATATGCATCTCTGCTCGATTGTAGTTGGGGTTTTTCTTGCCATTCACCTTCCTTGCGGCGGCGGCCCAGTTCAAGTGCTGCAGAAATAGTAATGGCTTTTGCTTCTCCAATACCTTTCACCGTAATGAGTTCTTTGAGGGACAAGCCAGCCAATTCGTTCAAATTGTTTTGGCAAAGTGAAAGCACCTTCCGGGCAAGTTCAACGGCACTTTCATTTCGTGTGCCGCTACCTATTAATATCGCTATAAGTTCACTATCGCTAAGTGCTGAGCGGCCTTTATTCAGTAGCTTCTCACGAGGTCTGTCGTCCTCGTTCCATTTGTTAATTGGTGTATATTCCATAGGTAAAAAATAAAGCTTCAAAAAAAAGCATAAAATTTTACAATTTGTTGATATACTTTTGTAACCTAAAATCAATTTAATTAAATATGTTAAAATTTCTACCCTCCAAAAAAATGATTTCGTGTATGCTTTTAGTTGGCCTTATGGCTGCCAACTATTTTGCACAAACTAGTGGTTCAGGCCAAAGTGGAAAATATACCAATGCTCCAGGCGAAGGCGATTGCACAAGCTGTCATAGTGGAAGTTCACTTCAAACTAGCGGCAATAATTGGAATAATATGTTGCTCGACAATGGATTTGGTACCACCCAATACATCCCGGATTCAACGTATTCAATGACACTGACATACAAAGAAAGCGGTAAAAGCAAATTTGGTTTTGCCATCACTGCTTTAGACTCGGCAACAGGTAAACCTATTGCTGGTGCGTTTACCATTACCAATTCGTCCACTACACAAAAGTCGACTTATACAGTAAGTGGAAGTACCCGCACCTCTGTATATCACAAAACCGCTGGCACTGCTGGTAATGGAGCAATCAGTTGGACATTTAGCTGGAAAGCCCCATCAACCAATGTGGGCACCATAATTTTCTATGCGGTTGTAAATTCTACTAATAGTAATAATCAATCTTCCGGTGATGTTATTTATGCTAAAGAATTCAACTTTAGGCCTTCTGATTCTTTACCCACCGCATCTATCTCTGCAACACCCAATCCAGTGTGCGAGGGCGATACACTAAGGGCTGCTGGTTCAGGTACTATGAACCCCACTGCTTGGAAATGGACTTTTGCAAATAGCCAAAATGTTAGCCCTTCTACTTCAACAAACCAAGATGAAAAATTTGTATTTGCTATTGGGGGCACCTATAAATTGTATTTGCAAACTACCAATAACAAAGGTAAATCTTTGCTAGATTCAGCTATTATAGCAGTTAATCCGCAACCTAACATTAGCATAGCAGCTTCAGGAAATACTGCGTTTTGCCAAGGTGATTCGGTAGTGCTTACGGCCAATTATCCATCGGGAGCTACATTGTTGTGGAATACTGGAGATACTACAGATCAGATAACAGTTAAACAGGCGGGTGATTATACCTGTAAGGCAACGAATGCCACTGGATGCTCCAAAACAAGCAGTAAAATTACTGTAAGTGTTGTATCAAAACCCAATCTTACTTTGAGTGTAAGTCCACAGTCCAGTTTATGCAGCATGGATACTTTTAATCTTACCGTGTCGCCATCTGGCTTAAGCAATTATTATATAATTATAAATGGTACCAGCACAAGCAATGGTAGCACCAATACTTATAGTTTACCTTATAGCGGAACTTCCAATTATTCGATTAGTGCATTGGCCGATTCTGTTGGTTGTATGAGTGATACCAGTAACAGTTTGTCTTTAACTTATAGTTCAAAATTAGCGGCACCCAATGTAGTTTGCGACACCAATACCAGCAGCTCTATTACCTTTAAATGGCAAGGTGTTACCAATGCTACAGGTTACCAAGTAAGTGAAGACAGTGGAGCCACTTGGATTACCCCGTCAAGCGGCAACACTGGATTGACCCATACTGTTAATGGATTGGCCAATAACATAGCATTGAAATTATTTGTAAGGGCGACCGATAATGGCCCATGCAATATTGGTGATGAAGGCAGTGTGTCATGCAGCACAGGTAGTTGCACACCAATAAAGTATAGTACCAATAACTATAAAACAAGTATATGTGCGGGCGATTCGGCGGTGCTAGCTATCAGTTTTACAAATTCTGGAAACTATTCAATATCTTTAGATGGTGCTACCGCTACCAGTCAAACAGGTTATGTGTTTAAACCCACTCAAAATACATCCTACACTTTCGATTTGATTGATTCGTCAAAATTGTCTTGTCCAGCAACTACTTTCAAAGTTGATATCGTGATTTTGCCTGCACTTAGCAATATTTCTATCCAATCGAATAACGCAAATAACACTTGGTGTCCAGGAGAGGCTGCTAAGTTTACTTCTGCATCGGTGAGTGGTTATACTTATGAGTTTTTTGTAAATGGTAGCAGCGTGCAAAAAGGTTCGCAGAATGATTATACAAGTACCACACTTCAAAATGGTGACAAAGTAAAAGTAACAGCTACCAATACAGGTGGTTGCCAAGGCACTTCGTCAGAAATTACTGTTACTATACAATCTTCATTAAGTAATATTACCATCCAAGCCAATAATGCAAATAACGCGTGGTGTCCAGGAGAGGCTGCCAAGTTTACATCGCCCGCGGTTAGTGGCTATACCTACGAATTCTTTGTGAACGGTACGAGTGTGCAAAAAGGCACTCAAAATGATTATACAAGTAGCACACTTCAAAATGGTGACAAAGTAAAAGTAACAGCTACCAATTCAGCAGGTTGTTCAGGAACTTCATCCGAAATTACAGTTACGATACAAGCTGCTTTGAGTAATATTACCCTACAATCAAACAACGCAAATAATACGTGGTGTAATGGAGAATCAGCCAAATTCACCTCTCCAAGTGTAAGTGGTTACAACTATGAGTTTTTTGTAAATGGCACCAGTGTTCAAAATAGCTCACAAAATGATTATACAACCGCTTCACTAAACACTGGCGATAAAGTAAAAGTAACCGCTACCAATGCTGGTGGCTGCTCAGGCACTTCATCGGAAATTACTGCTACTATCACACCAGGTCCAGTTGCAAAACCATTCAAATATGTTAGCAATGCCCAAGGAGTTATCTTTAACTTTAGTGATACTGTAGCCGCAAATGCCACCTATACCCATACTTGGAATTTTGGTGATAGTAAATCAGGTGTAGGAACTGTGGTTAACCACACCTATACCCAAAATGGCACCTATACCGTTTGGATGATTATTAAAAATGGTAACTGCGTAGATTCAATCTCTGCACAAATAATTGTGAGCAATAACGGGATATCCAGTGCTGAAACCGATGGACAATTGAGCATTTGGCCCAACCCATTTACACACGAATTGAATATTAGTTGGAGCAGCGATAGCAAACCCCTATTGATGGAACTACACGATGTTCAAGGTTCGAAAATTTTATCAGTTTCACAATCAACTATTTGCAACATTTCTTCAACGACTCTTGCAACCGAAAGCCTAACTAATGGCATCTATTGGTTAAAGGTTGTGATGCAAAACGGGCAAACCGTTAAACGTATCATCAAACTTTAATTTAGATTGTATATCATACTGATATAATTTCATAGGTTTTTGGTTAGACTTAAATGAAAGCCCCGATTAGGGGCTTTTATTTTTTTATAGTTTCCATATAAATAAATAAATAAAGTTTTGGCAAGTAATCTATACCAATACTCCTTATAGTGCCGAAACTCAATATATAATAGTCCAAAAGAAAGGGACTAATCCCGAATGCTTTCGCGATGTAGCTTGGCATTTCCATTCTACAAACCAATTCGCCACAGGCGGAGAACCATTATAGTTTAAGAATTGGTATAATATGTTTTGACTATAGATGCTTCAACAAATACTTGGTTGTTTTTATCTGATGGATAGCTTTCAAATTATTAGCATATTTAGGATTTGAAAATGCTAACACGCCAGTTATACGGGCATCTTCGGTAAGATGGTGGCTGCATTCAATTCCGCTGTTTAACTGTATTTCACCACCATCTAGGTCACGCCCCATTTCTGTAGCAACCATTAAAACGCAGCCGTTATGATATAAATTATTAATTTGCAAGTACTCCATGATGTTTTGGGTATATAATTGATACTTTTCGAGAGCGGTATGATATAAGTTATTATTATAATGTGCCGCATCACAACCCGTGAATCGGATAATGATTATATCGTTTGCATTATTGTTTAGATAATCTGAAGCATCAAAATTATCATTAAGAATATTAATGTTAATTACATTCGATATTTCCGAACTAATTGTGCTCATTGCATTATTATGTGAATGGAGTTCCCCTTCATATTTCAAATTGAAATTCTGTTCCACTTGAACGTTCTCGCCACATAACAATTGTCCCATAAGAATTTTAAAATGCGAAATTTGGACCCCTTCGCCCCAGATGCAAAGTATGGTTTTATTGATAACTGTTTTGGGTGCAGCAAAAATGTGTTTTGGCTGCAAAATAATAGCACCGCCCACCATTGCCGAATATTTGATAAAAGATTTTCTGTTCATTATGCTTGCAAATTTAGCCTGTTAAATATTTAATACCATTCACAATTTACATACCACCTTGGTTAAAAAAGTTATGTAAGAATTTGTTTTTATCAAGAAAATAGATTTCATTTGACCCTATGTCTAAACTCAAATCTGTTATACAACAATTGCAAGATACTGAATGTCAAGAAATTCAGAATAGATTCAAACAAACAGGGGCTTGGAAGTACATGACACTGTTCAATATGCTCCGCGAAGGCCAGCTAAACGATGAGAAAATGCGTGAGCAACTGGAGATGAACAACAGTGCTTTTTACACCATCAAATCACGTTTGCTTGACAAAATTCAAGAGTATCTTTCAGCACAATTTATCAATCCTTCTGTTGATTCATCAAGTAAAATTGAAGATATTCCCGAGTTATTATATAATACCCAAAGGAATAAGGCTGTAGCCATCCTCAGCCAACTTGAGGTAGACATGCAGCAGCAGGACAATCCTTACAAATTGGCAAGTATTTATAATGCACTAAAAAAATTGCATATCAGCTCACCCAAATTTTATCATTATACCCAAATGTATAACAGACATTTGGCCTATACCATTGCCTTGGACAAGGCTGAAGATCTATTGATAGACTTTTTCCGTAAGCTTGCTGACTATGAATTGTCCAAAACAAATATAAATTTGCAATTGCTCTCACTCATTAAGCAAGAGTTGCATAATGTTGCCAAACTTTACGAATCGCATCACTTAAGCATTTACAAAAATATAGTGGACATTTGTTCTGCTATTTATTTGCCCCAAGACGGCGACCACAAAGTGGAGCAACCAATCGAGTTGATGTTGAACCAAATGGAAACGATTTTTAATCAGAATCGCACCGATAAGGATTATCAGTACCTCAAATTGGTACATCGTTATCTTGCTTTTGAATATTATCATATTATAGGTTTGCATAACCGTGAGGAGGAATATTATAACCCCATCAATGAAAATCTCGCATCATTCCTTAATTATAACCACTGTTGCTTCCCTTCTAAATTTTTGATTTCCAAAGCTGAGCGAATGGCTCGCATCAACAAAGAACATTTGATGTTGGACGAAATGAATGAGTTGCTTTCTGAGTATATTCCGGATATACAAGATGTGCCCAATTATATGTTATA
This sequence comes from Bacteroidota bacterium, assembly GCA_034439655.1. NCBI lineage: Bacteria > Pseudomonadati > Bacteroidota > Bacteroidota bacterium. The sequence continues at coordinate 24,217 of JAWXAU010000001.1, forward strand.
TTGTTTGTATAAGTCTATTTGTAATTTCAATTTGGGTAAATATTCCGAAGCTGCTGGTGTGCTAGTGAGGATGAGTAATGAAGTGAGTTATAAAAATTATTATCATGCCGAGGTGGAGATACGCTTGTTCCAAGCCTTGTGCTATTTATTAGCTAGTGAGAAAGAATTGGCCATGACCCACTTACGCGGTGTGTCACGCAAGCTTAAAGAATTGGAAGATGATATTGGATATGATAATGCCCGTACTTTTTACCGATTATTATATATGGTCGCAAACCCATCTTCAAAAAATTTGGCTGAGAAAATTAAGCAACATGCCGATAGGTTTAAGTTTTTAAACCATGGAGAAAAGAAGATGCTAACTTATTTGAAGCTTGACGATAAACTAATAAATAAACTCAGTGAACTTGAGTTTGAAGAAGATAAAGTTTAAAAGAGATTATTTTTTCTTAGTTCCCAAAGAGGTTAAATACTCGCGGGTAAGTGGTTTGTTTACAAATGATACCCAATCGCCAAAGGATAGAGCACGCTCTTGATCCATAGGATTGATAGAACTGGTGAGCAAGTGAATGGTAACACCTTGGCGGAATTGCACACCAAGCTTTAGGAATTCCTCAATGAATTGGAATCCATCCATAATGGGCATATTGATGTCGAGGAAAATTAATTGCGGTTTTATATCAGCCGGCAGGTCTTTGTTACGTTGTATGTTGAGCAAAAATTCGAGAGCACTTTTGCTGGAGGTGTGAACATATATCTTATTGGAGAGGTTGCATCCCTCGATCATTTTTTGATTGATGAAATTATCTATTTCGTTATCATCTATAAGCATTACCGAAGTGAACGCTGTTTCATTTTTCTTCATATTTATTTTCGTGTTTTGGTTACAGGGCAAATATTAACTCAATATTTTGTAAAAACAAATTTTATTTGACACTTTTCCTACGTTTCAATTCTTTTTCTATCAATTGTAGTTCCCTTCCCGCTTGTCCCTTTGCAGAGGTATTCTCTTGTGCACGCCTGATAAGATAGGGCAGTACCGATTTTACGGGGCCATAAGGAACGTACTTAGCAACCCTATAACCAGCAGCCGATAGGTTGAAACTGATATGGTCGCTCATGCCCAATAACTGTGAGAAATAAATACGCTCATCGCATGGATCAATATTATTATCGACCATCAATTTAACCATCAACATAGAACTTTGCTCGTTATGCGTGCCTACGCAAACGTAGGTATTGGAAATATGCTCCACACAAAATTTCAGCGATTCGTCATAATCATGGTCACAGCTTTTTTTATCAGGCTGGATGGGAGAAGGGTAACTCATTTGTTGGGCTCTTAATCTTTCTTTTTCCATATAGGCACCACGTACCAATTTTACACCCATGTATATATTATATTCCGCACACATGGTATGCAGCTTCTTTAGGTAATCAAGCCTGTCGTGGCGGTAAAGTTGCAAAGTATTATATACTATTGCGGTGTTTTTATTGTAGCGTTGCATCATGGTTTCGGCCACATGGTCTATCGCATTTTGAATCCAACTCTCTTCTGCATCTATGAAAATTCTTACATGGTTATCGTGGGCCGTTTTACAAATCTTGTCGACACGGGCAGCAGCTTTTTCTAATTCTTGCTCATTATAGGACTGCTTTTCGGTGAAGGCTTGCAGCAAATCGTGGGGGAAAACCCCGGTCATTTTAAAAACGCTAAATGGTATGGTTGGATTGTCTTTGGCCTTGAGTATGGTATCAATAGTTTCGTTGGTGGTATGCTGATAAGATTCGTCATTGCCTTCACCCTCAACTGAATAATCTAAAATAGTTCCCACATGATATTTGTTGAGCAGTTCAATAGTCTTGGAACACTCTTCAATATTCTCACCACCACAAAATTGAGCAAAAATAGTTTTTTTAATAATGCCTTTAATCGGTAATCGAAGTGCCTGGGCAATTTTGAGAAGGCTAGGCCCCATGTTTACAAACCAATTAATACCAATGGCTCGAAATAATAAATGGGCTTTTTTTAATTCCCCGTCGCTCTTGGCCTTAAAGGCTGTAGCGGTATCATCCATCGAAATCTGATTCACTTCTTATAAAATAATTTGCTTGCAAAAGTAAAACACAAATCATCATATTGTAGCTTTGCCACTTGAAACACACACAGTTTTTATATCATGCAGCCGAACTCGAAAATATTCTTGAGGGCTATTCTGAAATTATTATTCTTGCCGATAAGCATACTTCACAGCTTTGTTTGCCAGTTCTTCAACCACTTATTTCAAATATAAAAGCAACTATTATAATAGATAGTGGCGAACAGAACAAAACATTGCAATCCTGCGAAAAAGTATTTGAAAAACTGATGGCAGTAAATACCTCACGCAAGGCTTTAATGCTCAATGTGGGCGGTGGCATGGTATGCGACCTTGGTGGTTTTTGTGCATCAGTATATAAACGTGGAATAGATTATATAAATATCCCTACTTCATTATTATGTATGGTTGATGCAGCATTTGGAGGCAAAACTGCAGTTAACTTTTCGCAAACCAAAAATATGATAGGGGCTTTCTATCCGCCCAAAACTGTTTTTTATAATACTGATTTCTTAAATACTTTACCACAACGACAATTGTATAATGGTTTTGCCGAAATGCTTAAACATGGCCTTATAGCTTATGCAGATTATTTTGAAAAACTGTGCGAAATAGATTTGAATAATACCACACATTTATTGCCATTTATACAAACCTCAATCGATATTAAAGAACAAATAGTGGAAGAAGATCCACATGAACATGGTCTGAGGAAAATATTAAATGCAGGCCACACAATTGGCCATGCACTAGAAGCCACACAAAAAGATATACACCATGGAGAAGCTGTTGCTTGGGGCTTATTGGCCGAGGCGAAACTCTCGCATGAATTGGGAATACTGGATATCGACCACCTCAATATTATTGAAAATTGCATCAACAAATATTATAAAGATAGCAAGCCTATAAATCTTGATTATAATACCATGCTAGAAAAAATTAAAAACGATAAAAAAAATAGTAATGAGTATATAAGTTTTAGTTTACTGCAACAAATAGGAACTTGTGGTTATGATATAGAAGTGGATTTGAATGAGGAGGTATTAGAAAGGATATTGGGATGAGAATAAAATGTAAATACAAGAGGGCATTTTCATACAAATAAGACGCCGTCCTTAGTGTCCTATGCCCCGACTTTGTTTCGGAATTGTGGCAAATTTGCTTGTGCAAATTATTTTTGCTCATTTGCATACTATTACTTTACTTTGTGGTTCATACAGCCACATGAAAAAAACCTTATCCATACTTTTTATAGCAATGTTTGGGAGTTCTTATGTTTTTTCGCAGGTTCCCAATTCCAGTTTTGAGAATTGGAGTGGGAGTGAGCCCAATAGTTGGATAACATCTAATTTTTTTATTTTGCTGGGCAATCCGCAATCTGTTTTCAAAACTACAGACGCACATACAGGTAATTATGCTTGCGAGATGCGTACAATACATGTTGTAACCAAACCTCAAAATGGGCAGTTTCTCCCTGATTATACAGCCTCCGCTTTTTTAGGTAAAGTTAGCGGATTTATTCCCATACTTGGTATACCTTATACCTATCGTCCAACTGTTTTTAGGTTTTGGTACAAATATTCACCTTCTACAAACGACAGTGCAGCAGCATGGGTTACACTTTCAAAATGGAATACTACTACTAATAGGCGTGACACAATTGGCCTTTGCGATTCCACCCTCTTCACGACTGCTTCTAGTTATACACAAGCAGAATATAGTATTAGATATTTAAATGCTAAGATACCTGATACTTTAACTATATTGTTTTCTTCAAGTATCTATTCAACTAAGCAGGAGGGTAGCAAATTTATTGTGGATGATGTAGAACTTGTTGGCGGTAATACTGGCATTAGCGAAGGTGAAAACTATGATGTTTCAGTTTACCCAAATCCTACTAGCGATTATATAAACGTATATAGTAATAATTTAACGCAACCTTTTCACGTTTCTATTAATGACATGCAGGGGAACAATGTATATTCATCTGTGTATAAAAATATGCCTAATATAGCTATCCCTACTGCTCATTTTTCTAAAGGGATATATATTGTTAAAACAACCACTGAAAAGGGTGTGAGCATCCATAAAATTATTTTGCAATAGTTCCACATAGTATGGTGTTAAATTTTTCTTTGTATTCAGTTCAGGTCAGAATTATTTTTTTGATTATCGCTTTGTTTACATTTCAATCTCTCTACTCACAAGATTACCGTTCCAACTCTAGAAGGCATAGTAACGAAGCTTCAGATACGGCTTTATATAAAATGAAAGGGACAGTGGCTGCTAGAACTATATATGGAACAGTTCGCTCATTAAATGATAATAATTATATTGGCTTGGCTTCGATAGCAGAAGTTGGGGCAAAGAATACAATATATACTAATGATAGAGGTATTTTTTTTATCAGACTCAACGTGAATCAACCTGTAAAATTGATTTGTAGTTATAATGGGTTTGAATCAGATACAATTATTGTGGATGAAAAAACTACTTATTTAAATTTCAGATTAAAACAAAATTTTGTGGTGATGACGGAAGTGGTGGTAGCGGGATCGCGTAAAAACGAAAGAAAATTTGAAAGTCCTGCCACCATCGAAACTTTAGACCCAAAACAAATACAGTATAGCCCATCCATGAGCATTTACGATAGAATGGCTAATGTTGCTGGTGTGGACGCTATTACTACCAGTCTTAATTATAAAGTTTTCAATACACGAGGTTTCAACTCAGCATATAACCGACGCTTTATTCAACGATTTGACAATATGGAATTGGCAATGCCGGGTTTTAGCACTGCCGCTGTGCAATTAAACGGCCCTGTAGATTTAGATATCGAGAAAATTGAATTTATTGCAGGGGCTGCATCTGCATTATACGGCCCCAATGCTTTGAATGGATTGGCCAATATTACCTCTAAGAATCCATTTCAATATAAAGGTATAAGTGCACAGTTTAAAAGTGGTATCAACCATATAGATAATATAGCTGCACCAGCAAGTTCTATATATGATTTAAGTTTAAGATATGCTAATACTATTGGCAAGGAACTAGCCTATAAAATTGTGATGAGTTATATGACAGGCACTGACTGGCATGCTACAAATTATGCCGATGCAGCAGAGTATAATACTTGTTACAATAATAATAGTACCAAAGGTTATGGATATAAACCTGGTATGGGGAACCCAGGTTATGATGCAGTAAATAAAGGCGGAGATGAAGTATATAGTAATTTCGATTCTTCCTACAGATTTTCAGGGCCTACTAATTTTGGAAATATTAAATATCCCATAAAAATTGCTCGAACAGGATATAAGGAAGAGGATATGTTCAACTATAAAATATATAGTTTAAAAACAGAAGGCGGCATCTATTATCGGCCTTCGCATCATACAGAAATTTCATGGCTTAGCAGAGTAGGGTCAGGTACCGCAAATTTTCAAACCGAAAACAGGAGTCAGATTTTGGATTTTGTAATGCAGATGCATAAGTTGGAGGTGAAACATTATAATCATGTGTTTAGAACTTATGGTAGTTTTGAAAATTCAGGAACAAGCTATGACTTCAGTACAACTGCCATACAAATTAACAATATGGCCAAAGATAATAAAGACTGGTTTGATCAATACTTGTTGGTATATACAGGGCAATTTAATAATTTAAATAATCTATTTGGCTTAGGTTACGATTCTATAAAAGCTGGAGACGACGCTACAGCCCGAAAGTTTGCCGATGCCGACAATACGAAATTAGCGAAGCAATATGATACCACAGCACATTATCCATATTTAACAAAATCAATGCAAGGTGGAGCCCGTTTTGAACCTGGCACCAAGGCGTTCGATTCGGTATTGAATTATGTGACCACGCATTCTGACTATGAAAAAGGCAGCAAATTTCAAAGCAGATCCAAAATATTGTATTCTGAATATATATATGATTTTAAGGATATCATTAAAAGTTTTTCGCTTTTGGTGGGGGCTAATTACCGATTATATGCTCCACATACAAGAGGTACTTTATTGGCCGATACAGGAGCTCTCAAAATTTATTCAAATGAGGTGGGTGCTTTTATACAATTTGGAAAAGACTTTTATAGTAAGCGATTGAAACTGCAAGCTTCAACACGAGTAGATAAGCTGGAAAGATTTGATGCCAGAGTTAGTCCGCGTGCATCAGTGGTAGTGATATTGGGCAAAAAGAGACAGCATACTATTCGCTTATCCGCACAGTTGGGATATAGAATGCCTACGCTTTATGACCAATTTAACAATATAAATATACAACAATTGGGTGTGATTAATTTTGGGGGATTTTATCAAACAGTAGTTGATATGTTTCTCATCAAACATAAATCAAATGGGACTGAGTTTGTAAATATGTATACACAAGCTTCTGTAAATAAATATATATTAACCGGTGATTCAACTATATTAATAAAGCCGCAGATTAAAGACATTAAGCCAGAAGAAATAAGAGCATTTGAAATAGGTTGGCGTAGCTTTACTTTTAAAAAGATAGAAACTGATGCTACTTTTTATATTAATCGTTATCAGAATTTAATCGCTACACAACAGTATGTGGGTTTGGCTCCTCAGTATTTAAAGAACAATAATATACATCCCTATCAATTAAGAACCCCATCACTAACCGCTGTTTACCGCCGGTCTGGTAACTCTGAAGTTCCTGTAAGTACTTACGGAGTGTCAATTTCAGCCAATTATTATTATTCGAAGAAAATTACCTTATTTGGGAATTATAGTTTCAACAAAATGAACGAAACCCAAACCTATTTAGATCAGGATTATATATCACAGTATAATACGCCCCAAAATAAATTTAACTTGGGAATTACTACCATTAAACTATATAAAAGTTTGGGATTTTCAACTATTTATCGCTGGGTGCAAAGTTATGATTATTTAGAATTTGGCAAACGTGGTACCGTGCCTGCTTATTATACATTGGACTTAGCATTTAGTTATCAACTAAGTAAAAAATATAATACTTTGCTCAAATTGGGAGGGACCAATATCACTAATTTACGATACGTGCAATCTATCGGCGGACCTACAGTGGGTGCGGTGTTTTATTTTTCTATTTTATATGATGAGTTGCTGAAGTAGTTATGAGTAGCTGTTAGGGTTTACTTTTATATATAATTATCAAAACTAATTCCATTGTCAATTGCATATTTCACTAAGCCAGCCAGATTTTTCACTTTTAATTTTTTCAATATACTTTTCCTATGCGTATCAACAGTGAATTGGCTCAGCGATAGTTTCTGGGCGATTTGCTGTGAAGTATGTTCCGTAATGACTAATTTTAATATATCCAACTCACGAGGGGTCAAGAAAGTTTCTTTTTGGTCTTTTGGTTTTTGAATTTCCGGAAAGCATATACCGCCTTTTACTACTTCATATATAGTTTTGAGAAGTATTTCTTTGCCTGTATTTTTTAGAAGGTAAGCCATAGCACCATAGTTCATAGCATCATTAATATATCTTCTGTCATTAAACATTGACAGGATAATAAACTTGGTATTACTTTTATTTTTTAAAGTTTTGATAACTTGCAGCCCGTCTTTTTCAGGCATTCTCAAATCTAAGAGAGCTATATCGGGCTTCAAGTTTATTATGTCATTATATGCTTTCTGCCCGTTGTTTGAATGACCAATAATGATAATATTTTCTTCACTTTTGAGCAATAAAGTAAGCCCATCAATAATAATTTGATGGTCGTCTGCAATATATATAGTAATACTTTCTTTCATGAATTTTTTATAGGAATTTCTATAATAGTAATCGTACCTTTTGGTGAAGAATCTATATTTAATTTCCCATCGGAATGGGCTACTCTGTTTTTGATATTAAGTAAGCCATTACCGTGATGAACAGATGATACATCGTATCCAGTTCCATTGTCGTCAACTATAATTTGAATGACATCTTCATTTGTGAGTATTTGTGCTGAAGCCAATGTAGCACGTGCATGCTTATGAATATTATGAAGGAGTTCAGCTACTATTCTATATATTGTTTGTATATGAGTTATGTTATCTTCTTCTAGTTCAATATAAAGTTGATACTGACAACTGAGCTTATTGTTATAATGTGCTATAAGTTCGGCCAAAGCATTTTCCAAGCCTTTTGATGAAAGAAAAGAAAGGGAAAGGTTATGCGATATTTCTCTTAGCTCTTCTATCGCCTCATTCATACCATTTGCTACTTTGGTTAATAAATTTGAGTCATTGTTTTGTTTCAAATATTCTAAGCTCATTTTTAATCCCGAAAGTTTGGCACCTATACCATCATGTATTTCTTCCGACAGGCGTTTACGTTCTTTCTCTACGCCTTCGTTGAGGGCTGTAAATAGTTCCAACTGTTTTTTAATTTCTTGATCTCTCAGTTGTAGTCTAAATTTATTTACTTTTTGTTGATGGAGGTACACATAAATAAATAGGAATGTGACTAATAGAAACACAAATAAAGTTCCTACTACAAAAAATATGGTTAAGGTGTTTTCTTCCGCAGGCATATAAATGAAATGGCAAATATAATGTTCACAAATATATTGATAAATGCGTGCATATTATAGCCTTGGTCAACCAAATTATAATTTTTCTTAAGTAAATAGTTTGCAAGCATAAATAAAAAAATATTAATCGAGAAATAAATGACCACTCCTGAACTCAGCCAGAACATTGATTTCTTCCAAACTTCTTCCTCCGAAATTTCCTTAAAAAAGGAGAAAAAATACAAAAGCGAGAACATCACTAAAATGATACTTTCTACCGAATGACTGATGGTATTAGATCGCCAAAAGCCATTAAAATAAGTAGCATCCAGAACGGCACTGAGCAGAAACAGGAAAGAGGAGATGGCAATCATCCTTTTCGCGAGCTGGTGATTACTGAAATAAATATAATAAATAGTAGCAAATAAAAAGAACTCAATTATAGTAAAAATGTGCAGTAACGGCATATTATTAGAAAATATAATTTTCATATTGCTGGCAATAATTTCCGTAGTGCCTGATATGAAAAAATACAGCAGCAGAATTTTAAATTTTCGGTCAAGAGCACCATAAAACCTCAAGCCAGTAATTAGTGGAATTAATATACTGGCCTGAGAGGATTTGATATATAAATAATTAAAGTCCAAAGGGTGTTTTTTAGGGTGTAAATTTGAATTTGCGAAATACATTTGGCCCTGGGTTTAGCACGGTGTTAGTATTACTGCACTTTGTGGGGCATGGTTGTGCAAATTCGTACATAGCAGAAGTTCCATCAGCTTTAGTAAGTTTGTCAGTATTGCTTTCGTCAACTCCTACAGCAATTAGTGTTAGGCTATCTCCACCAGCAGTATGTTTAGTGGCGGCATAAAATTTCACTTTGGGTGCTGATACAGCTAGTGCTGAGAGATGTGCGGACTCAAATTCCCATGCTGTTGGAACCAGGATAGTAGTATTGGCAGCAGAATTTCTAAAGCAAGCTGTTAAACTTGTTGCTAGTGTTGGGTCTATTATCTCTGATACAATTTGATCAGGGGAAAGAAGCCCAGATAGATTTTTTGTCCCCAATGATAATTGCTTCAAAGAATCATTTTCGGTTTTTAATTTTTCATTTTCTTTTTTCAATTCACCGTCGCTGCAGCTAATGATTGCAAATACCAACATGCATAAAGCAATTGGTAAAATAATTTTGGTAATTTTCATGTTGTTTTAAATTAGGTTAATTTCTTTTTTGCAAATGTAAGCGGTAAAAACGGATGACATTTATACCGATTCATAGGTATTTATACTTTTAAGCAAATTACCTAATATTAGGTATATTTTCA
>JAWXAU010000002.1 GCA_034439655.1 Bacteroidota bacterium
GAATGGTAATGCCGAACTACATCCCGAAAGCATTCGGGATTAGTCCCTTTCTTTTGGACTATTATATATTGAGTTTCGGTATTAATGCCGAACTACATCTCGAAAGCCCCGCTTAATCCCGATAATTATCGGGATGAGGGGGCTTAGTCCCTTTCATTTGGACTATAATATATTGAGTTTCGGTATAAATGTTTTCTTATAATTGCTAACCAACAAAGTGCAGATAGGCAATTGCTATAAAATCCGACAGTGCAGGCTTGTGGAGTAGGGTGTTCGCACCTGCCTCCATCAATAATAATATAATAACTTTTAGCTATTCACTTTTTCCACTTTTTTTGCCGTAGCTCTTTCTACATTCACCACTTTTATTTTCTTGTCAATAAAATACATCATAATAGCGGTGATGATAATAGTACAACTTACTACATAACAAAGTGTATCATAGTTCACCAAACTATGGTCTGCATTTTCTGATACTATCATACCGCCTACTTTTGCCGCAATACCACCAGCCAACATTTGAATAGCGGAATTAGTACTCATAAATGCACCACGGTCAGACATGAGCGGCACCGATGTCATAATAGTAGATGAGGTTACAATACGTGCGGTGATAGAAATCATTAATATACAATTTAATAATAATATAATTGAAAATATTGAGGGGCCTAAATTTGCATATATGATTATAGTGATCATACTTAAGAATGAGCCCATCACAAACATTCTATATTTTCCTACTTTTTCGCTGAACTTACCTATGAGTGGACCTGCTATTAACGCACTAATACCTGTAAATAAATATAAAGAAGGTAAATCATCAACAGACAATTTTAGATTGTTTACACTAAATGCAGAACCAAATGGCATCAGCATATATCCGCCAGTGGCAAGTAAAATTGTAGAGAGAAATGCTTGCAAATAGAAAGGTTTTGTAAGTGTATGATACATGTGTACAAAAGCATTCTTATCTGATTGTATTTTTAAATGCTCTTTAACAGGTTTCATATAAATTATGATAATAACGAATATTATAATACTCAAACCTACTATCATCAAGAATGGAGAATTCCATCCCAAGTCTTTGGCCATCTTTAATCCAATAGGAATACCCAATATTTGGCTGCTTGCAAAAGCCATCTGCACAAAGCCCATCACTTTTGAACGTAGATGGGGAGCAAATATATCTGCAAGGATGGCCATGCCTATACTTCCTATTACACCACCAAATATTCCTGTCACAATTCTTGCTATCAGCAGAAAATCATAATCGGTCGCAATGCCGCATAAAAAAGTACCAATTATAAAGCCGGTATAAAAAAACAATAATAGTTTTTTTCTATCAAATTTGTCCGCAAAACCTGCTGTGAGGATGGCCGATATTCCCGCACTAAATGCATAGGCTGATACTACATTGCCAAATTTGCTTGGGTCAATTTTTAATGCAGGCATCATGATAGCTCCCATAGGCGACATCACCATGAAGTCGAGAATAATAGTAAACTGCGTGATGGCCAAAATAGCTATCATAAATACTTCGTATTTTGTAAATTTTTCTTTTGTAGTTTTTTGTAATTTTTTCATCAATATTTATTACTATAAAGGAAACAACACTTCAGGTACATTGTTGTTTTGCGTTTTGGAAGTAATTAACTTGCTTATAGGATGAGCAGCCATTTTTTCACTGGGATAGGGTAGGAGCATTTCTTGAATGAATCCTTTATCTGCATTGTAACTCAGCCATTCCTTTTCTTTATCGGGACGAAGAATTACAGGCATTCTTTTTTTTGTATTATGAATTTCGCCCACTAGTTCATTAGCCCCTGTGGTTAATATTGAAAAAGTATGATATAAATGTCCCTTTTCTTTGTGAACCCAACTGGCCCAAATTCCCGCCATCGAAAAAATAGTTTGATCTTTCAAGTATATATAATATGGATTTTTTTCTTTTCCTTCATGCTTCCATTCAAAAAAACCAGTTGAAGGAATTAAGCAGCGACTATATTTTATAGATGCTGCAAAAGAAGGTTTTTCAAATGCAGTTTCGCTACGTGCATTCAAATTGAAAGCCTTTACTTTTTCTGCATTTTCTATATCCTTTGTCCACTGGGGTATCAATCCCCAACGGAATAATTGTATAATATCTTTAAATTCTGAAGTAATGACAGGCCAACTACCGAAAAGGAATGCACTTTGATGGTAAACTGGCTGGAAAAGTTCAGGTGTCACAAATTTAGCCTTATATCTTTGTTCAACCTCCAAAGCAATTTTTGACAAGGTATTATGATAACACATTCATATAATAGTTTATTTTTTTATTCTCTTAAATTCACTTTCATATTGTATTTTTTTTGAGGTGATGGGTACCATCATTAAAAATACGAGTAGTTTGCCCCCCGAATCAAGAATCACCAAATCATTTTTTTTTGTAATCCCTATATAGCGTAAATTATTATTGAGAAACCATAAGAGCGGCCCCGCTATAAAATCGGTAGTCCATTCTCGTTCAACCACAAAATATCCTTTTTTATAATGACCACCAAGCATGTTTACGCTCACTACGGAATCTTCGTAATTTAGTTTTATTTTAAGCGTGTTCAAGTCGTTGGGGGTAATGCTTACAGTATATTGATTGTATTTATATATTGTGGCTGAGTCAAAATTACTCCAAAATGTTTTGCTTGTATCATTGCTATTGTTAGCATATATCCCATTTAGCGTCATAAAATTATCACTGTTCAATACTAGGTCTTTATCTTGTCTGCCAGCTAGTTTTACAGTAGCACATGAATAGAAAGTAGTCAGCAAGCAAAATGCAATTATATAATATATATATATCAAAAGAGGTTGGTTTAGTTTTGTAGTGTTATGTGTTTGATATATTCTTGAGAATAATATTTTCGGGTTTTGGATAAGTAATTAATTTAGAGAAATCCAATTTCCAAAAATCTAAATCGAGCAATCGATTATTCTTGTCTTTTGTGAGTGTAATAATCACGGGGGTATTATCACTGTCTATATATTCTGCTTGTGCCAAATCACCATCGTACTCGCTAGCCTCATTAGCAGCCATTCCTATACTTCCCATCCCTGGCTCTCCATATTCTTCCACATATTCATTGATGGGATAGTCGGTAATGCTTAACTCTAATGTATATAATAAATACACAATTAAATTCTTTTCCTCGTCTCGTATGTTTCTTTTTTCTTTCATTGTATTATTTATCAGGCGTCAGCCCCTTACCCCTTACTCCTTACTCCTTCCTCTTAAATTCCAAATCCTGAAAATCAAAACTAAAATCAGTGGAAGGAGAAATAGCTTCCATTCTCATCCCAATAGCTTTGCCTGTTTTATCAAAACTAAATACTACAAACGCATCAGCATCGAGGCTGCGGTCATTCCATTTCACCACAAAAGTACTGCTATTATAATAATATAATTCACCAGTAAGTCGGGGAGATTTTTTTGATTCAAAATGCAGCTTGCCATTTTGTTCGCTTATGATAATATCTCCAAACCATAAATCATTGTATACCCCAGTAGGTTTTAATCTTTCTATACCTGGAGCTTTCATTGCTTCCTGCATTATCTTCATCCATATACTATCTACTATATGTTTTGCCTCGGCTTCTCTTTTCACCACCCTATCATGATATTCTGTTATTCTATCTTTTTTCGGCATACCCAAATATCCATCTTTAATATTATTAGTAATAGCGGTGAATGCAGCACCCACTTGCTGATTGGTGAGTACTATAATACCCAAATTAAGTTCAGGAATTAAAGTTACTTGTGTTACAATACCAGCAAGTCCACCCGTATGCGATACTTGTTTAAATCCTCTCACATCACTAATTCCCCATCCCAAACCATAGCACGAAAAATGTGTATTATAAGGGGTTACTTTTGGCACGGATAATATAGTTTGGCAAGCCCACATTTCTTGTTGAGCCGCATCACTAAATAGTTGGTGGTTTTCACCATATTTACCATTGTTCAATTGCATCATCACCCATTTACTTAGGTCAGTTATATTACTACAAATACCTCCTGCGGCATTTGCTGTTTCACTCCAACCTAAAGTAATTTGTTGTAATTTACCGTCAACAAAACAGTGTGGTGCAGCTAGATTGTTTTTATTTTTAAGTCGGCTTAATGATGCGGCACTTGATGTCATACCAAGTGGTTTCATGATTCGTTGTTCAATAAAATTTTCCCAACTCATATTCGAAACTCGAGCAACCACTTCACCTGCTATTATATATAAATTATTATTATAATCATACTTTGTTCTATAACTTGAAACTGGTTTTAGATATTGTAAACCATGTATAATATCGGCCTTTGTTGCAATATTAGAATCGGGCCACATCATCAGGTCACCCGCACCAAGGCCAAGACCACTGCGGTGCGTAAGCAAATCTCTTATCGTAAATTCTTCCGTTACATAAGGATTATACATTTTAAATTCGGGTATATAATCGGTTACCTTATCATCCCATTTTATTCTTTTCTCATCAACCAACATTGCAAGGGCAGCGGCAGTATATGCCTTACTATTTGATGCAATACCGAACAAGGTATTCTCATCTACTTTTTGTCCAGTATTGAGCGACCTCACCCCATAGCCTTTTGCATGTATAATTTTACCATCTTTTATAATACCCACTGATATGCCTGGCACGTCAAATGTCTTCAAAGTTTTTTCCACCAATTCATCCACCTCTGCATTGGTAAGCGGCTGTGCACATAAAGGTAAAATGCCTATAAGTAAAAATAGAAGTGAAAGTATGATACAGTTATTAGGTCTCTTCATGGGGCAAAAGTAGGGAGGAAAAATGAAAAAAAAAGTGCCATCCTAAGTTTATCAAAAATCAATGTAAAGGTCGTTTCTTTATCATACCTCCTTTGGTGTCCTTCACGCTACTCATCACCACAAAAGCATTTGGATCTATTTTCTTAATCTCTGTATTAAGCTTATTCAGTTCCAGCCTTGTAATAACAGTATATATAATGTCAATATCTTGCGATTCTCCTTTTTTACCATAACCTCCTTTTCCATTATATACGGTTACCCCACGCCCCATCTTGTCTATAATCATTTGTCTTATTTTGGAACTGTGCGGTGATATAATAGTAACACCAATATATTCTTCTATTCCTTCTACAATAAAATCTAAAGTTTTGGATGCCGCCAAATAAGTGATTAGTGAATACAGAGCTAGTTCCACCGTAAGAAAATAAGCAGCCGCAGAAAAAATTACAATATTAATCATGATGATAATATCGCCAATGGTAGTTCCTATTTTACGACTTAAAAAAATAGCTAGTACTTCGGTTCCATCAATCACTGCTCCGCCTCTTATAGAAAGTCCAATACCCGCACCCAGAAAGAAACCACCAAATACAGCAACCAATAAATTGTCTTTGGTTACATCGGGAAAATCAACTGTTGCCACGCACAAGGCCAATCCTGATATTGCAATAGCCGTTTTAATAGTAAATGCCTTTCCTATAATATTATAGCCTAAAATTACAAACGGGATATTGATTACGATAAGCAGTGCATAAAGTGGTATATCCGTCAATGCGGAGATGAGCAATGATATACCTGTTGCTCCGCCATCAATAAAATGGTTTGTCAATAAAAATCCTTTAAAGCCGAAGGATGCCGACAGAATTCCAAGCGTAATTAATAATAAATCTTTTGCATTTCTAACAATAATAATTTTAAATTCTTTATGTCCCTTCGCTATTTCGTATCTTGAGTATTGAATTTTACCATCAGTAGTCTTCTTTCGCTTCTTCTCCTTAAGCGTTGTCCTAATAATGAGCTTTTTCCAAAATGAGTCCATAACAATGAAATTCTTGTCACGCAAAGCTAAGTAAACTTGGGCATAAAAAGTAAAGCCTTGTTTACTTATCTCTATGCTAAAAAGGCGGACCTGCATCCAACTAACTAATTGCTAATTTATCCTTGCTACTTTATACTAGCTACTTTATATTTGTCCGATTAAAAAATACCTCATGAAAAAAATATACATTTTACTCGCAGTGTACTGCATATCATCAATAGCCGTTAACGCTCAATCAAAAAGCACCCTCATATCAGAAAACATAAACGGTAAAGTAAAGACCCTTACCCAAACAGTATATGTAGGAGTACTCAAAAACGGCAATCCTGAAAAGGGCAGCGTACTCAATACCGAAACTTATAAATATGACGAAAATGGAAATATTGCAGAGCTGAATTATTGCAATGCAGATAGCAGCGTGCGTACCAGAACGACTTATAAATATAATGAGCAAGGTCACCTTATAGAGATGATTAAATTTAATACCGAAGGTGAAATTAAATCGAAGGAAATCCATACTTACGATACAAAAGAAAACAGGACTGAATCTAATTTTTATAAAGGCGATAATACTTTGTCCTATACCCTAAAATATATGTATGATGCCAAAACAAATATAATAGAACAGGCAGAGTATAATTCGGAAAATAAGTTAAAGTATAAGTTAAAATTGAAATATGATTTGGAAAATAATATAATAGAAAAACTTAAACAAAAACCCGAGGGCATTACAGAAAAAAAGCAGACCTATAAGTATGATACCAAAAGCAACATGATTGAATATAATAGTTTTGCAGCGGATGGAAAACTAAGCCTAAAAGAAGTATATAAATACGACGACAAAAACCGAAAAACGGAACAAGTAAACTATAGTGCCACAGGAGTTGTAGAAGTAAAGGAGAATACACGCTACGAAGAGGATGCCACAGGAAATTGGATTAAGAGAAGTGTGTTTGAAAATGATAGACCTACTAAGATTTCAGAACGTGTGATTTTGTATTATAAATAGTTACACGTTATTTGCCGCGGCGAAATAAAATTTAAAAATTGGGGAGATAATTATTTGTCTGTTTCTTAGTATTATTCTCTGTTTGATTTTTGCTTGATTCGAAAACGATTATATAGCAATGCTGAAAGTAAAATGAGAAAAAATAATCAATGCCTTAAAATAATATTCCAATGCTTTAGTTTCATCCTTTTGTTCACGATATACATTTCCAATATTTACATAGTCTGCTGCAATACAGTTTCATTTTTCAATTCTTCATCCATCTATAAAGCTTCTAAATTATAGGCTAATGCCTTAGGATAATTTTGCTGCTCAATATACAGCACGCCTATATGCCCCAATAATCCTGCAAGCCCAGCTTTGTTAGCCAATTTTTCAAACAGTGGAAGTGCCTTTAAATAACAAGCTGAATTCAAGTCTTAAATGCAACTTTTTGTTTTGCAAATTTAGATAAATAAATTTTCATTCGATTCGGCAATCCAGTGTTCCCAGTTCATTCGTTCTGAAAGTGCCAGTGCAAGCTTGCCATATCTTATACCCTCTGGGGTTGATGGAATAATAA
The DNA here is from genome assembly GCA_034439655.1 of Bacteroidota bacterium. NCBI lineage: Bacteria > Pseudomonadati > Bacteroidota > Bacteroidota bacterium. Next base: position 7,428 of record JAWXAU010000002.1, read on the forward strand.
TTAAAACTTATACCATTCAGCATTTTCACTTTATTGGTATCTTCCTTTGCTTTGGGCAATTGCACAAGCAAAGAGTCAATAAGGGCTTGCCCTTCTTTTTGGGCAGATGCTTCGTTCCTCAACATCACA
>JAWXAU010000003.1 GCA_034439655.1 Bacteroidota bacterium
CCAGAAACTGTTTGGTTAAGTGTGCTGTTGTCCAACACCAAGTTTCCTGTTCCACTAATCGTACCATTACAAGCTACATCGCGTTTGGCAGTAAGGTTAAAACCTGCGGTTGCAACTGTTACACCGCTAACGATGTTCAAGTTACTGTTCACAATAGTATTTCCAGACAAGGTATAAGTACCTGAGCCATTTAGGCTTAACCAGTAGTATGCGTTAGCTGGAAGTGTTTGTGGCGAGGTAAATATAATTTTACCATAGTTGTGGGTAAGCGTTCCGTTCTTGGTAAACGTGCCACCTATTTGAAGCACACCTCCATTGTTTATGGTAAGTGTGGCTCCTGAATTAATGGTAAGGTTACTACAATATACGGTACTTGTAAGTACAGGTTGGAATGTACCAGTACTGATAGTCACATTTGAACTGTTGGTGGGCACTGTGCCTGAACACCAGTTAGGGCCATAGGTCCATACTGTGCTATAAGCACCTATCCACACCGCTGCAGTACCAATGCTAACTGTAACTTGGGTAGAGTATGCAGAACCACAAACACCTAAAGTTGATTTACAACGATAAGAGGTAGTAACCGAAGGCATAACCACATAAGTTGTTGTTGTTGCTCCAGATATATCTGTCCATGCACCTGCTCCAACTTTAGACTGCCATTGAGGGCTACCAGAATTTCCACTCACGCTCAATGTATCAGTTTGTCCTGAACAAAGTGCAGTAGATGTTACTGATGTAGTTCCACCAACAGGGTTAGAGTTGATAGTGATAGTGGTTGCAGGAGAAACACCTGTCTGGCTATATTGGTCCGCGATAGTACATGTGATACTGTATGTGCCTGTATAGGCTGGGTTATAGCTATAGGTAGCATAACTTGTACCTGTACCAGTTAGCTTAACAGTAGCACCTTCTTTCCATGTATAGGTATAAGCATTATTTACTGGGCTTGCAGTGAATACTTGACCTATTCCTTGACACATAGAAGTCGCTGTATTAGGACTAATAGTTGCATTTGGTGCATTTGGCCCCAGTACTACCACATTGTAATCTTCACATTCGCCAGCATAATAGTTACTACCGCAAGCTGTTGCTACCGAATAACCATAATAAGTAGAAATTACACGCAAACGTGTTGTGCCAATTAAGGCACCAGAAGCCACGCTTACAGGTATATTAGCCAATGACGTTCCAACAGAAGTATTGCCGCCTAAGCTTTCGCCTGCATCTGCAAAGTCTCCATCTTGGTTAGCGTCAATATACACATTAACTGTTTGGGTATAACCACTGCCTGCTTCCACTTTAATTGTATCGTTGCCAGTAATTGTTAACGAACATGTTTGGCTGCTGTAGTAGGTATAATAGTTTGGTCCACTACCATAAGATGTGGTATTGTCTATTGACGATCCAATTTTTACTCTAGCTATATACATTTGTGTATTGTAACCATTGTAGCCCCATGTTGGAGTACAATATTGAGCAATAACTTTACGTTTGCCAGCAGGACAAGTAACAGTAGGGGTATGAGTTGCTGCATTAATGGTAATTTGTGAGCAACACGCAGTTACTGAATCGCCAGTAGTTGCACCTGTTTTGATACTGTATGAAACCCAGAAGTGGTTAGTACCTGGTACTAAAGCTTGGGTTCCTGTTGCTGTGAATGTTCCATTGGGACCAACTTGTGTAGCAAACAAAGTAGTAGTGGCAAATGTGCCGCTATTTCCAGTAAAGTACACTCTAGCTGTGTCTATATCTCCAGAAGCATTCGTACTAGCCCCCGTGCTCAAGTTAAGTTGAGTGAGGTTAACAGTAGCACCAGTAGACATTACAACTTGTATATCGGCTACTTCATAATAACGCTTTCCTTTTTCAACTGGGCTGGTGGTAGGAGCCACGGTGGTAGAACTAGTGTATGACATGGCCACGTTAATCATTCTGCTTCCGCTTGGAGCTTGAGTTGTAGGAGTATAGTTGCTGCTACTAACTGTAACACTACTACATTCAACATCAACATTGTTATTGGTGGTTGCTCCACTAGCAATATCATAAGTAACCCAGAACCAGTTTGTATCGCTCGCTAAAGCCATACTGCCTGATACGCTGAAATTACCTACTGGACCGCTACTCGTAGAACCGAACTGCGTAGATGCTGCAAACACATTGCTACTTCCTGTAAACCAAACTTTAGCATTTGCAATGTCATTGCTAGCACTGCTCGAACCATTGGTGTTTAAGTCTAGCTGTGTAATTGTTTTAGAGCCAGAACATCCTTTAAGTACAACAGGTATAGCAATCATCTGTTGATTGGTTGCCCCTGCAAATACATCCAAAGTAGAAGATGTGCTTGTAGTTACTGATACCACTGTTAGTGGGCTGTCGGTAATATTAACACTGTAGTCTTCTACCTCGCCACCGTAGTAGTAAGTATAATTACAAGGATCAAGTGCTTGACCATTGTTGGCATAGTACTCGTTTCTAACACGCATGCGTGTTGAACCTAAACTAGCACCACATGGCACTGTAAAGCTAAACGATACTGTACCTGTAGTACCATTCGTTCCAACTTGTCCCAGTTTTTCAGATGCATCAAAATTGGCATCACCATCGAAGTCAATCCAGGCTGCTGTATATTGAGGAGTATAGTTGGTAGAAACACTAACACTTAAAGTATAGTTAGCAGCTTTTTGAATGTCGGTTGACTGAGCCAAATAACTGTTATTGGTACTTGTGCTATTAGGAACACTAGTAGTATTGTTAATGGTTCCCATAGTTACATTGGTAATACCTGTAAGTGAGTATTGGTTATACTGATACGTTTGAGCTGTACAATAAGGTTGAACCAATTTGCGTTTGCCTGCTGGAGCAGTTACCGATGGAACATAGGTATTGGTAGTTCCATTTGAATCCAAATCGAATTGTTCGAAAGTACCATCAACCGAATCGCCAGTATTTCCTGAGGTAGGAACATCATAAGTCATCCAGAAATAATTGGTTCCTGGCAATAATGATTGATTTCCGTTAAACGATACATTGTAGGTAGGAGAGTTATAAACACTACCATATTGCGTGGTAGTTGCAAATGCGTTGCTAGTACCAGTATACCAACATTTGGCATTGCTAATATTTGTGCTTACATTTTGCGAGCCTACTACAGTAAATTCAAGGTTTGTTGCATTTTGTGCAGAGCCCGTTGTCATTACAATTTGAGCACCTATAATTGCATTATTGGTGTTTCCTTTTACAATATTTGCTACACTTGCTTGCGTAGAAGTAGCACTAACATAAGAAGCAGGGATATTGATGGTACGGCTTCCTGTAACGGTAGCAACCGATGAGTAGGTTGTAGCGTTAATAGTAGCTGCTGTACCTTCGGCATCAACCAAATTGCCTATTGAGGCACCGCTTGCTATATCGTAAGTTAACCAGAACCAAGCAGAATCTGTGGTAAGGTTTTGTGTACCTGTTATACTAAATGCTGCACTTGGGCTGCTTAATGTAGAACCAAATTGTGTGGTTGTAGCAAATGTAGGGCTAGAAGCAGTATACCAAACTTTGGCATTGGTAATATCGGAAGTGCTAGTAGTGCCTGCAGTGTTGAAGTTAAGCTGGGTTAAAGCAGCAGTACCACAACCTTGCGAGTTTACACGAATTCTCATAATTTGAGCATTGGTATTACTAGGCGATACATCAACCGTAACGGGTTGTGCACTTACTACTGAAGTAATATTACGTGGACTATCAATAATATCTACAGAATAATCTTCTGTTTCACCAGCAAAGTTGTAGTTATAGTTACATGGATCCAATCCTCCTCCGTTAGCATAATATTCCCCTCTTACACGTAGACGTGTAGTACCAGCTAAAGCTGAACATGGAGTAGTAAAGTTGAAGGTACAAGTGGCTGTACTAGAATTCACTGTTACTTCACCTAGCTTTTCACCACTAGCGAAAGTTCCATCATTGTTCCAGTCAACCCATGCTGCAACGTATTGCGTGTAATAGCCGCTGTTCGATGCTGCAACAGTCATGGTATATGCCTGTGCCTTTTGTACTGAAGCATGTTGTGCAGTATAATCTGAGTGCGTAGTAGAACTTGTACTTACTGTTGTAGTGTTATTAATACCTGCAACGGTAACGTTTGTCATTCCTACTGCATAACCATATTGATTATAACTGTAGTCTGAGGGAGTACAATATGGGGCATTGATACGACGCTTAGTAGAAACCGTAGAATTAGAAGGTGCATAACCTGTGGCTGCAATAACAACTGAGTCTAAAGTAGCAGTAACAGAATCATTGGTGGTAGCTCCTGTTTTAATATCATAAGATAGATAGAAATAGTTAGCTCCTGGAACCAATAATACTGTTGTGCTTCCAAATTTCATTGTGCCGTTAGGAGACGCAATGGTAGAGCCAAATTGTGTTGTTGCTGCAAAGCCTGCACTACTTCCAGTATACCAAATTTTTGCATTTTGGATGTCGGTAGAAGGTGCTGTGCAACCAGTTGTTGTAAGTTTTAAACTGTCTAGTGCAATGGTCGAACCTGTGCTGCTCATATTAATTAGAATACGAACTATCGACTGATTGTTAATACCTTTGGTTACCGCTGAGGTAATAGGCATTGACAAAGATGAGCTAACATAAGTAGCAGGGTAGTTGATTTGTCTTCCACCTGTAGGGCTACTATTTGTTGGATTATAGGTATTGCTGTTAATAGTTAATGAAGTAACTGCGGCATCTAAATAATTTGCAATTGTTGCTCCGCTTGCTACGTTATAAGTTAACCATAACCAACAAGAATCGGGTACTGTTTGTGAACCACTAAAGCTCATAGCTCCATTTGGGCTAGATATTGTACTGCCATATTGCGTGGTTGTAGCAAACACATTAGTGGTTGTATACCATAATTTAGCATTGGTAATATCTGAAGTTGCTGTAGTACCATTGCTACCTGATGTATTCATGGTAACATTGGTTAAAGGATAGGTACCACAACCAGCCGCATTAATACGAACACCCATTATTTGGGCATTTGTTGCACCAGGCATAACATCAATTAATGAAGGGTGGAAAGCATTTGTGCTTGTAATGTTACGCGAGCTATCGGCAATATCTACAGAATAGTCTTCTGTTTCGCCTAGATAACCAGCATATTGATAACAAGGATCAAGAGCACCAGAACCACCATAATGGTTTTCGTGAACAATACGCATGCGGGTAGAACCTAAAGTAGCACTACAAGGTATTGTTACCGAAAGTTGGCCTGTGCTGCTTCCTCCTGAACCATCACTTGTTTCACCAATTTTTTCACCACTTGAGAAAGTGCCATCATTGTTCCAGTCAATCCAAACACCAGTATATCCTGTCCACCAGTAGTTTGCTACTTCCGCTGTTAAGCTTATGGTATAGGTTTGTGATTTTTGCACAGAGGCTGTAAGGTAAGAATAATCATTAGTAGTACTTGAGCCCGAAGGAGCTGAAGTTGTATTATTAATTCCTGCAAATGTAACATTGGTAATACCTTCTGGGTATCCATACTGATTATAATAGTAATCGGATGGAGCACAATAACTAGGGTTGATTTTGCGTTTGGTAGAAACAGTTGTATTTGTAGGTACTTGAGCCGTTCCGTTAACTGTTACCGAATCAAATTTAGCAGTAACCGAATCGTTAGTTGTAGCACCTGATTTAATATCGTAGGTAAGCCACAAATAATTATCGCCAGGGTTCACGTTATCGGTAGATGAGGTAAAGCTCATAACTCCGTTAGGTGCGGCAATGGTAGAACCATATTGGTAAGTGCTAGAAAATGTAGTGCTAGCCCCTGTTAGGAATAGTTTTGCGTTGCTGATATCTGTAGTGGGGTCTGTACACCCTGTTGTGTTTAACTTAATAGAGTTTAAGGGTACAGGGGATCCTGTGCTGCTTTGTGTTATTTTTAACAAAACGATTTTTTGTTGAACCCCGCCTTTTGCCACAGCCGATGTAAACGGCATAGTCATAGAAGAGCTTACATAAGTTGACGGATTGTTAATGGCACGCGAACCTGAAGGGTCGCTATTGGTAGGCGTGCTACTTGAGCTGCTAACTACCATAGAGGTAATTTTTGCATCCACTACATTGGTAACAGTGGCTCCCGATGCAATATCATAGGTAAGCCAATACCAAACCGAGTCATTTGCTATAGTTGTAGAACCATTCACAGTAAATGCACCATTGGGACTGCTTACGGTACTTCCCCATTGGGTAGTAGTAGCAAATATGGGGCTATTGCCGGTGTACCAAACTTTGGCATTGGTAATGTCGCCACTTGCATTGGTAGAACCTGGAGTGCCTGCAGTACTAAAGTTCAATTGTGTTACATTTAAATTGTTGCCACAACCCGCAGAATTAATACGAAGTTTCAATATTTGTTGGTTGGTAGAACCTGGTTGTACGTCCAAGTTTAGTGGAAGTGCTGCAACGCTAGAAAGAATGCTACGTGGGCTATCCAATATGTCGATGCTATAATCTTCTACTTCTCCCGCATAATAATAATTATATGCACATGGAACAAGATTTCCTCCATAGCCATAATACTCTGAACGTATACGCATACGAGTAGAACCGACTGCTGCAGTACATGGAGGGGTAATATTCATAGTATAGGTGCCAGAATAATTGCTCTGGTCAGAATATTCTCCTATATTTTCACCTGCATCTGTCCAGTCTCCATCACCATTCCAGTCAATCCAAACTGCACCATAATAAGATGAATAGTTAGCTGACCAACTTACACTAATTGTAGAGGATTTAGCTTTTTGAAGTGTACCTGTTTGAGATGTATAGTCAGAATAAGTTGTTGTTGAGGATGGTACACTAGAAGTATTGTTAATGCCTCCCAAAGTTACATTGCTGATACCTGTAACACCATATTGGTTGTACTGGTAATCGGAAGTCGTACAATAGGTAGCACGTATTCTGCTTTTGCCAGCTATCGTAGCAGGGCTTGCATTGTATGATGACCCTCCAGTAGCAAGTCTAACTAAATTAGCGTTTACTGAATCGCCGAGCGTAGCTCCTGATGGGATATCATAAGTGAACCAGAAATAATTATCTCCTGGCTGTAATGCTGCAGAGCCATAGATGGAAAGAGTTCCATTAGGCGAAGCAATGGTAGCACCATACTGGGTAGTAGTAGCAAATGTGCTGCTGCTGCCTGTAAACCATACATTCGCATTAGTAACATCTGAAGCACTTGTGTTTCCTGTAGTATTAAAGATTAAAGAATCTAAATTTACACCAGCACCGCTGTTCATAGTAATTTTCACTCTAGCAACCTTATTGTTTGTAGAATTTGTTCCTAACGAAATGGTATATTTAGACCAGGTGTGTGTGTTATAGGTGGCAGGAGATGCAATAGTTCTATCGCCCGAAGGGTTAGAAATAGATGGAGAATAAGTAGAAGCCCCTACAGTAATACCTGTACATTGAGCATCAATCTTATTGCCATTGGTAGCACCACTGTTAACATTATATGTTAACCAGAAGTGGTTACTATCAGCGTTAAGGGCCTGTGTGCCGCTAATGCTGAAATTGCCATTAGGGGAAGCCACTGCTGAACCAAATTGTGTAATTGCTGCAAAAGCATTGCTTAAGCCTGTAAACCAAACTTTGGCATTGGTAATATCAGCTGCTGCTGCAGTGGTACCTGTTGTATTAAAATTCAACTGGGTAACATTCAATGTACCGCCACATCCACTAGTATTTATTAACATACCTATCACCTCAGCATTGTTAGAACCTTGAGGAACTATGCTAGTGTTTTGCTGGGTGGTTGTGCTGTTAGTATAAGTAAGTGGGTTGTTGTTTATATCAACTGTATAGTCTTCTGTTTCACCTGCGTTAGGATATACATAATTACAAGGATCAAGAGGTTGACCACCATTGGCATAATACTCTTCACAGATACGCATACGTGTTTGACCTGTTACCACTCCAGCACAAGGAACTGTAAAGTTAATGGTGACTGTTCCACTTGAATTGCCAGTACTATATGCTGGTTGTCCAATTTTTTCGCCTGCATCAGCAAAGTCGCCATCTCCGTTCCAGTCAATCCATGCTGCTATGTTACCATAACCATATTGGGCTAAATAACTAAGAGACAATGTATATGATTGGTACTTGTATAATGTAGCCGACTGTGCTGTATAATCATTATATTGTGCATAAGCAGTAGGTGTATTGGTTGTATTATTAATAGCACCCAAGCTCACATTTGTAATACCGTAGTTATAGGAATTGTAATACTTTGATGATACATCACAATAGTTAGGTATTACATAACGTTTGCCTGTAACAGTTGTAGGCGAGGGAGTATAGGTACTACCTGCAATTCGAACACGAGCTATGGTAGCATCTATTGAATCGTCTGTAGTAGCACTTGTTTTGATGTCGTAGGTTAACCAAAAATAGTTAGTCCCTGGCAAAATCGCCATAGACTGACCAAAACGAATTTCACCACCCGACACAGTAGTTAGCGTGCTTGCATATTGTGTTGTTGTAGCAAAAGCACTACTGTTGCCAGTATAGAAACAACGCATGTTTGATACATTAGTTGAGAAGTTTGCAGTACCTGTATTGGTGAATATCAAACTGTCCAAGTTAATTGAAGTACCCGTGCTCATCACTATTTCCAATCCTGCTATCTTTTGGTTGCTAGATCCTTTAGGCATGCCGTTGAAAGCTGTTTGGGTTAAGTATGAACTTGTATAGCTCATTGGGTTCAATATTTGTCTGTTTCCCGAAGGAGAAGGAATGGTAGTGCTATAGTTCACACTGTTTACATCTACGCTGTTCGCTTGTGCATCCAAATAGTCGCCAACAGTGGCAGAACTAGGCACATTGTAAACCAACCAGAAATTGTTGGTATCGGTAACCAATGCCCTAGAACCTGTAATACTAAAATTAGCATTACTAGATAGGCTGCTACCTGCAATTTTACCAAACAAGGTAGTGGTAGCAAATGTATTGCTATTTCCAGTAAAATATATAATAGCAGAGTCTATATCGCCTTGAGGGTCGGTATTGCCTGTAGTATTTAAATTAATAGATGTTAAGGTTTGTGTTCCTGTACATCCTTTGGTAACTACTTGTACACGTACTATTTGGTTATTGTTAGTACCTGTACCAACAGCCAATGTTACATTTTGTAAAGTGGTAGCACTTACCACAGTAAGGGCACTATCGGAAATAGTTAGTGTATAATCTTCGATTTCATCATAGTAACCATAGTATAAATCGTTACAAGGGTCTTGAGTACCACCAGTTTGATAAAAATACTCTTCTTTAACACGCATCCTGGCTTGGCCAAGAGCTGCATTGCAGGGAACAGTAAAATTAAATAAATTTGTAACCGGGCTGGTCGCATCCGTGAACTGAGCAAGTTTCTCAGTAGATTGGAAAGTTCCATCTTGGTTCCAATCAACCCATACAGAGGTATACATATACTGATATGTTTGCGAAGTAACTGAAACGGATTGTGGTGAACCTCTTTGAATTGTGGTGCTCATACTAGTATAATCAGTATAAGTATTATTAGCAGCAGGTAAACCTGTATTGTTATTGATGCTTCCTATGCTCACATTGGTGATACCACCATTGCCATAGTTGTATCCAGAGGTATAAGGAGTACATGGTTGTGGAATGATTTTGCGTTTACCTGTAGGATCTGTTACACTTGGAGTATAAGGAGAGCCCGCAATGGTAACTTGACTAACTCTAGCATCAACACTATCGCCAGTGTTTGCCCCTGTTTTTATACTGTATACAACCCAGAAATAATTATTGCCTGGCAACAATGCTCTAGTTGAATTAACTGTATAGGTAGTAGTGGCTGCTGGGCTAAGTTGGTAGGTGCCAAACAGTGTGGTAGGAGCAAAAGTAGCACTGTTGCCTGTGTAATAGATACGGGCAGTGTCAACATTGCTTGTAATGTTATTCGTACCGTTTGTTTGCCATTTAAGTTGGGTCAAATTCACCGAAGAACCTGAGCTCATATTAATTTGGACACCCAATACCGCATGATACCTTGTTCCTTTACCAACAGAGCCAGTAGAGGGTTGAATACCTGTGGTGCTATTCCAAGTCATTGGGTTATCAATAACCCTACTGCCCGAAGGGGCTGTGCTTGAAGGTGTATAAGCATTTCCACCAACTGTAACGCTGGTAAACTCTCCATCTACAACATTGGAAATAGTAGCACCTCCATTTAGGTTATATGCTAACCAAAACCAGTTTGTATCTGACACGAGTGCCTGAGTTCCTGTAATATTATAAGAAGCTGTCATGCTTCCTGTATACGTAGATCCAAACTGAGTGGTTGTGGCAAAAGCACTGCTATTGCCTGTCCAATATATTTTTGCACCAGTAACATCGCCAGATACACTAGTAGAACCATTAGCATTAAGGCTAAAGCTGGTTGCATTCAAGCTACCATTGCAACCTGAAGTTATTACCGGCATTGCAATAATTTCTACATTGCTTGTACCGGGACTAACCGCTAAAGTGTTGTTTTGAGCTGTGAAACTAGCTGCATAGGAAAGCGGACTATCGGTAACATTTACCAAATAGTCTTCTGTTTCACCATAACCATAAGTAATGCAGGGATCAGACCAATAACTGGCTGAATAATATGCCGCCATTACACGAATTTTTGTATATCCCAAACTGCTTGTACAAGGAATAGGGATAACAAATGTGTGCGTGGTGCTTGCGGTACCGTTGCCAGAAGCAGTAGTCACTACTTGTTCTCCTGCATCGTAAAAGTCTCCATCTTGGTTGAAGTCAATCCAAGCAACAATTCCAATAGGACTACCACTGAATGCACCTAAACTTACAGCTAATGTCGGGTTGGACTTGCGTTGAACTGTGGCAAAAGAATTACTGGTAGTGTAAGCGGGGCTACTGGTAGCACCAGCAGTTGTGGTAACATTTAAGTTGTTGAGCGATACATTGGTAATACCCATTCCTGCAAGACCACTATAGTTATAAGAATGGCTTGGGGTACAATAAGCTGGAATAATTCTGCGATAACCAGCAGGGCTAGTTACAGTAGGTGTTTGTGCAGTTCCAGCAACCCTCATCCTAATAGCTCTAGCATCAACCGAGTCGCCTGTGTTAGCACCCGATTTGATATCGTAGGTTAACCAAAAATAGTTTGTATTGTTTGTAAGGGGCTGTGTACCCAGAAAGTTCATTTGACCATTTGGGGCAGCGATAGTACTTCCATACTGGGTGGTAGCAGCAAAAGCACTGCTATTAGCTGTATACCAAATTTTAGCATTGGAAATATTGGTGGTTGCATTGTTAGTACCATTGGTACCTGTTGTGTGCAATACAATAGAGTCCATATTAATAGGAGAACCAGTTACAGACATATCTACGTTTATACCTAGTATAGCATTAGTAGTTGAACCTTTAGTTACAAAAACAGTGCTTGCTTGGGTTACGGTAGACGATGTGTAAGTCATTGGAGGAATTAACTGTCTGTTTCCAACAGGAGACTTGTTTGTGCTTGGGAATGTAACTCCACTTATGTGAATATCGCCAGCATTTATTTTAGCATCCAAGTAATCGTACATTGTTGGACTGGCAACTACATCATACACCACGTATAAATAGGTAACTGCACATGGAAGGCTGTGATTTAAACCATAAAACGACGCTTTGCCGCTTACAAAAGAAACACCAGCACCAGCACCTATTTGTGTAGCTGTGCTTGTGCTAAATACATTCGATGAAGAAACATAAAGTTTTACCTTTGATACGTCAGCATCGGCTGTGTTGTTTGAAGTAACTATAACAGTATCCAAAATCTGTGTTCCAGTAACACCTTGCACATCAATATCCATACGAATAATTTCGTTTGCATTTGAACCTGCAGAAACTGAGTTTACACTAGCTGTACTGTAATTAATATTATTTACTGCCATTGATGAACCACTAGAAGGTGTATAGGTATAGGTAAGGCCTTTATCGGGCCTGTTACCGCTACCGCCCATATTACAATAAGCAGAATTTGATGAACCATTTGCATCATTTGCAAACCAGGTTCCTGAACTAGAGGTACGGTTTAAATAATCCGAGTTTGATGAGCCTCGTAGACCTACTTGTCTAGCGGTGTAGCTTCCCGTTGGTTGAGTTAGAACTGAGTCGTATACTATTTTAATAACACCATTACAGGTGTTCATCCTAATTTGAAATCCAAATCTTCCATCTTGATAATAACAAGCATGATCTGTCCATTGAACGATAAATTCGCTACCTACCTGTTGGTAGATAATAGAGGGAGAGGTGCCAGAAGCACCTGTATAACTATAATAACCACTTGCACAAATTACACCGCTGTAACTTGATGAAGAACTGATTGGTTGTGGGTCGCAGTTTGGTACTGTTGACCCAAAAACCACATAGCCGTTTGCTTGAATTTGCAAACTTGTGTAGGAACTACCATTAAAGTTAAAAGAGGGAATGGTAATCGCACTTGATACACCACAGTAATCATAAGTACCAGACTTAAACACCGAAGCACCACCACCAGTAGTAATAGGTGTGTAAGTTCCCAGAGCTTTACTGAAACTGTAGTTAGAGGTTAGCTGAGCTTTTGCACCCCCGTAGGAGAACAACATCAGCATGATCATGCCAAGACAAGACATCAATGTCCTTCTTGACGAGCGGGTGGGCGTCGGAGATACCGAGCCAAGCCACTCATTTTGTTGAGTAGATTTGGATAACATAATTTGATTAGATTAATTTAATTGATTTTTCTAAGTAAGTTGTGTGAGCAAAGTCAGAAAATAAATTTTCTGTGCTTTCGATGAGGCAATGCTCGAACCTCTGTTCCATAAAGAACTGCTGGGTACGCTGAAAGCTAAGAACGTTTTGTTGAAGAGTACAAAATTTCACCATAGGCTTTTGTTTAGGTTTTTTTTTAAAGTGTTAAACTTTTGTATATATTAAGTGGTTCGGCCACCTACCGCTAACACAAGTACCAAAAACACTACGAACTGCATTTAAATATGATGTTCAGTACATGAAATTGACACCTCTGATAGAATATGGAATTTACGTGTTTTTCTTCAAAAAGGAGTATTTAAAAAAATTTTTATTCCTTGATTTTCTACGTTTTATAATTTCGTCTGCCTTGTTTAAATCTTGTGCACATCGTGCCTTTCGACACAATGGTGCTTAGCTTTGTTTTACTTATTTTGTTTTTAGTTAAACATTTATCATCATTGGCATGATGAGCATGAGTATGTCTTCATCGCTATCGTTTTCTGCTGGCAATAATAGTCCCGCCCTGTTGGGCATTGAAAACTCCATCCTCACATCTTCCGTGTCCATAGCATTAAGCATCTCGGTTAGAAAACGGGCATTAAAGCCTATTTCAATATCGGATCCTTCATAATTACAAGACAATCTTTCGGTGGCCTCGTTGGCAAAATCATAATCTTCTGCAGATATTGTCATCTCACTTCCGGCAATCTTTAATCGAACCTGGTTAGTTGTTTTATTGGCATATATAGAAACCCTTTTCATCGCACTGATAAAATCGTTTCGGTTAATGCTTAACTTATTTGGGTTCTCAGTCGGTATAACCGCCGTATAATCAGGATAACGCTCGTCTATCAAACGGCAAATTAGGCTTACGCCTGCAAAGGAGAAAAAAGCATAAGAGGTATTAAAATCTATTTTTACCGGGGTATCATCATTGGGCAGGGAGCTTTTTAAAAGGTTCATCGCTTTTTTGGGCAAAATGAATGATGTTTCAAAACCATTGTTGAACCCCTTCCTTTGCACTCTCACCAGTCGGTTGGCATCTGTTGCCACAAAATTTATGTTGCTATCGGACACTTGGCAATAAACACCTGTTAGGTTAATACGCAACTCGTCGGTGCCTGTTGCAAAAATTGTCTTATTAATGGCTTTTGATAGTACTTTAGCTGAAAGCACAATTGAGTTGTCGCTTTCTAGCACAGGAAATTTTGGAAAATCTTTAGCGTCATTTCCGGTAAGTTTATACCGCCCATTTCCTGTGTTTATTTCTATACTTTTGCTTGCCTCATCCACAGAGAATGTAACAGGCTGGGTGGGAAGGTTTTTCAAAGTTTCAAGAGAAACCTTAGATGGGACTGCAATGTCAATATCGCTATCGGCTTCTACCTTTAATGAGGTTGTCATAAACGTTTCCAAGTCGGTAGTGGTGATTTTAAGATTTCCGTCCTTTATTTCAAAAAGGAAGTTTTCCAAAATAGGAATAAGTGGCTTGGAAACCACTACACCGTCTACTAAATCTAGTTGTTTAAGCAGGTCGTTGGTTGATACTATAAATTTCATTTGGTTGTCTTTTTATTGCTTATAAAGTTGTTTGGAAAGTCTGCGAAGTTAACCTTCTGTTTTCAAGAATTGAAAAAAAAAATGCTGTTGATTGGTTATCAAAAGTTTGCCCTTAAAATCATTCTTCCTGCCTTCCTAACATCATTTTTTTTATTTCCAAATCAAGTTCTTTTGTGCCTTGTCCTTGCAGATCGAAGGCGTCCAAACCTTCCAAAACTGGCTGCCCGGCATCAAACCAACAGGTATACCAAACACTTGCCGTCATTAATGCCGAAAGCCTAAGCCTTCTTTCAACTTGGTCGTCGAGCATTCTTGCATAAGCCAACGAAAAATCGTTGGAATATACCTTAATATTACGTCCGCTCTTTTCTTCAAAACCATATTTTCGGTCATCTCCAAAAAGTTTGGACAAGCGTTTTTCAAAACCTAAAACAGAGTCCAAACAAGCATAGCTGTCATTTATTGTTTTCCATATTTGCTGGTTAAGGCTGTCAATATAATAGCACGGCCCAATCATCAAATCATATCCTTCCGAGAAAAGCTCAGGCAACCTAGACTCCCAAAAAGCGTGAATACCGTGCTGCCCCGAGAATTGTCCATTATAATTGTGCGTTGTGTGGAGCGGAACATGTGCATCGGCGATATAATGTCCTATGTCGGCCGAAAGCCTGAGAACCGTCATCATATCCTTCACCCTGAAGGCTTCGGTAAGCCTGTTTTTCATGAGCATAATATGCCAGGGCACAATTCCGTGAGCGACGAGTGTGTCTCGACCATATTTTTCTACTGCTTCTGGCCAATAGCGTGGTATGCTGTCTATCGGTAGCGTTTTCTCATAATAATCTATATCTATATAATGTCTGCATGCTTCAGCGGTATCGCTATATCTTCTTCTGTCCGGGTCAACAGAGTGTTCTGTTATAAAGTCAATATAGTTTTTATAGAAAATAAACATCTCGGGTGGAAGAGCATAAACTGCCGAGTTGTTTACAATCTTATGCCCGTGAAAGCCCCAAGAATATGCCTTCTGTGCAATAAATAAAAAAAATAAAAGACCCGCAAAAAGTGTTTTCATTGAAATAATTATTACTTATGTACCCAAGCAGAAGTAGCCCAATAGGTAAGCTCTCCCAATTCTTTACTGTGTTTGTCTTCTGGTGTTTGCCTGTATAGATAACCTGCAAAAAAAGCTTCCTTGCCCAAAGCTGTTGTGTCTAGAAAAAAATTACCTCCTGTCTTAATATGGAGCGTTTTGTTTTTCTCGGTTAATACTTCACACCAGCATCCTGCTTCGCGACATACCTCAATTATTTTTCCCTTGAGCTCCGTAACAAACGAATCTTTATCGTTCAATATTTCGTGAGCCATAACAGCCTCGATTGGTGTGCCAGGTATATAGGTGCTATCGCCGTATTTTTCGTACAAGGCCATGTCGTCGGGCATGTGTTTTATAGTATCGGGTTCCTTTTCTGGTGTCGGGACTTTTTGCTCGCTTTTGCATGATACCAAACAGAAAAGTGTGAATATATATATATAATACTTCATGCTGTTTTTTCTAATCGATATATCATACTATTTCACCAATGTCATTTCCTTTATCAAATTCCCTGCCCCTCCAAGTTTGTCAATAATAAACAAGGTATATCTCACGTCTACGCATATAGTGCGTTTAAATTGTGCATCGAACGCTATATCGCCACTCATTGCTTCCCAGTTACCATCGAATGCTGTTCCTATTAATTCACCATTCCCGTTTATTACAGGGCTGCCACTATTCCCTCCTGTAATATCGTTTGTGGTAAGAAACCCAACGGGTACTTCTCCATCTTTGCCTGCATATTGTCCGTAGTCTCTGTTCTTGTATAGTTCTTTAAGTTTTGCTGGCACCACAAACTCGTCGTTGTTTGGATCTTCTTTTTCCATTATGCCTTTAAGAGTGGTGAAATGCGAAAAATGAACAGCGTCTTTGGGGCTATAATCTTTAATGTTTCCGTAAGTACAACGCATGGTACTATTTGCATCAGGATAAAAATATTTATTGGGTTGCATTTGCATTAATCCCTTCATATACTTGTTGCCAAAGTTTGCATTTGCAAAATTGAATGCATCTATATACTTTTTATAGTTGTTATTGTAGTTTTTCATAAAAGCCAAAGCGTATTGAATGGCGGGGTCTTTTTGAATGGCTTTGAGATTTGGTTTGTCAAAAAATTTATTTAATTTCACAGAGTCGGTAATCATGGTTTTGGCAACAATCTTTTCTACCGTTTTATTAATAAGTTCCCTTTCTTTTCCTGTTTTGGTTTTGGCCATAAGCTTTGTAAGCATTTCTGGGTGTTGGCTTTTGTCAATATCATTATAATACATTTCGAGTGTTGCGGCCATAATTGCTTCATCGCTTGCTTTATTATAATATGCTTTATAAAAAGAAGCATATCTTGCTTTTAAAATAATTATTTGTGCTTGTATTTTTGAGTTGTCTAGCTCGGGTTTCATAAATTCCTTTTCTAAATCGATAAAAGCGGCTGCATACGAAACAAGTATTGACCCACGAATTCCCTCGCCTAAATAAACTTGGTGCTTATTATATAGTTTATATATATCATATTCTTTTTCTAAATTGCCAAAAAGCACTGAATAATTTGGGTTGGAAGTGGCCCATTGATTAAAAACTGCTTCGTCGGCAAACTTGCGTTCAAATACTTTATTATGTTTCAATTGTTCCGTTTGGCCAATAAAATATTTCCAATAGTTTGCTATCTGTGCATAGCGGCTGGCCAGTTGTAAGCGAACTTCTACATCTGCATCCATTTGCTCCTTCATTAATTGCAAGCGTTTTGTGCGTAGCTTTACAATAGCTGGGTTTGTTTGCTCTATCGCTAATTTCACACCCATGGAGGTCTCATATCTATTGGTGCGTCCGGGAAAACCAAATATCATTGCAAAATCTCCATTTTCCACACCCTTAAGCGAAACGGGCAAGTATTTTTTAGGTTTGAAAGGTACATTTTCTGTACTGTAGGTTGCGGGCTTATTATCCTTGTTTGCATATATACGAAACATGCTAAAATCGCCCGTGTGCCTAGGCCACATCCAGTTGTCAGTATCTCCTCCAAACTTACCAATGCTTTCTGGCGGTGTTCCTACTAAACGCACGTCTGTATAGCGTTCCATAACAAACAAATAAAATTGATTCCCTTTAAACATGTCTCTAACAAATGCCTCGTAACGACCATCTTCTTTTGCAGCTTTGGCTAGTTTTTCGCCCTCTTTTTGTGCATAAAATAATTGCGAATCGGCTGGATATTTAGCAAGTTCCGCCATCATTCTTTCCGTTACGTCTTCCATTCTTACCAAGAATGCTACCGACAATCCTTGTGCGGGTAGTTCTTGCGATTTGTCCAATGCCCAAAACCCGTTTGCCAGTCTATTATTATCTGGCGTGCTAAGTGTTGCTATAGCATCGTAACCACAATGATGGTTGGTAAGAACCAATCCCTCGTTAGAAATAACTTCACCGGTGCAACCTCCGCCAAACCAAATTACCGCATCTTTCATGCTGGCGTTGTTCACGTCATACAATTGTTGGGGGGTTAGTTTTAGACCCATCTGTGTCATTTGGGTATAGTTTTTTTGTCCCAATAAAATTGGGAGCCACATGCCTTCATCGGCAAGAGTTGCCGAAGTAAAAGCTAAAAATGTAAGAATGCTTAGTATCTTTTTTTTCATGTTGTTGTTTTTCGAATTTGCGTTTTATATATAAATTAGTTAATTGTCCACGTTTCTTTCCCCGCTATAAGTTTATCCAAATCGCCTTTGCCAAATTTATCAATCGCAAATTCTATTTGTTCGTTAAGCAAATCATTATAGGTTGCACGTTCGATGGCATAAAAAACACCAAAGGGCCTTGGGAGATGATCCTCTTTAGATGGGTCGTCGAAGAACCTAGCTAAGATATTTGCCTTTACCTGGTCTTGTTCATCGTGTATCCAGCAATCGTTGGCACTATAATTTTCTCCTATGTTAATAACCTTGGGTTTAAACCCATCCAGAATTATTCCCTTGTCGTTATTTTCACCAAACATAAGTGGCTTCCCGTTCTCAACAAAAAGTGTTTCTAATTTCTTGCTGCTTTTCTCAGTATATATTTCAAACGCTCCATCGTTGAACACATTGCAGTTTTGATATATTTCTATCATCGAAGTGCCTTTATGGTCATAGCCTCTTCTAATTACCATTTGCATGTGTTTTGGGTCTCTGTCCATACTGCGGGCTACGAAGGTTGCATCGGCACCAAGGCTCAAAGCTGCTGGATTAAAAGGATGATCAATACTCCCCATCGGCGTCGATTTCGTTACTTTGCCCGCTTCAGAAGTTGGTGAATATTGTCCTTTGGTAAGCCCATATATTTGATTGTTGAATAACAACAAGTTGATGTCGAGATTGCGGCGAAGTAAGTGTATAAAATGGTTGCCGCCAATAGACAAAGAATCACCATCGCCCGAAATCATCCAAACGGAAAGTTCGGGTCGCGAGGTTTTAATGCCCGTAGCAATTGCTGCTGCCCTTCCGTGAATACTATGTAGCCCATAAGTGTCCATATAATATGGAAATCGGCTGCTACAACCTATCCCCGAAACAAATACAAACTCTTCTTTGGGTCTACCCAAATCGGGCAAAACTGTTTGTACTTGTTTTAGAATACTATAATCTCCGCAACCTGGGCACCAGCGAACGTCTTGATCGCTGGCAAAATCTTTGGCAGTGAGTTTCGGTGCAGTTTGGTCAATAATATTTGACATGGTTTTATGTTTTTAAGGTCTTATATAAGTTCTTTAATTTTGGACACTATTTCATGGGTGGCAAATGGTTGACCCTGCACTTTGCTATAGCCAATTGCATCGATTAAAAACTTTTCCCGAATTATTTTTATGAACTGTCCACTGTTCATTTCTGGTACTAATATTTTATCAAATCCTTTTAATAAATTCTCCAAGTTTGAAGGCAACGGGTTCATATATTTTACTTGGGCATGGCTAACACTATATCCGCTCCCTCTCAACTCGTGAACGGCTGTTTTTATTGCTCCGTAAGTGCTACCCCAACCTAATACCAATAATTTCCCTGTAGTGTCGCCATTGTCTATTTCTTGCAGTGGAATATATTGTGCAATGCGGTTTACTTTTTCTTGGCGTAGGTTTACCATAAATTCGTGGTTGTCGCCATCATAACTAATATTTCCTGTGATATTCTGTTTTTCTAAGCCTCCTATTCTATGTTCTAAACCTGCGGTACCAGGCACAGCCCAAGGCCTAGCAAGTTTTTCATCACGCAAATAAGGCATAAATTTCTCTTCTGTTTGTTTTGCAAATTGGATGTTTATATCACGCAAATCTTTGGCTTGCGGGAAACACCAAGGTTCAGCTCCGTTAGCTATATATCCATCGCTTAATAAAAAAACTGGTATCATGTGTTCCAAGGCTATTCTAACGGCTTCGTATGCCATTTCAAAACAATCGGCAGGGGTGGATGCAGCCAAAATAGCTACCGGACATTCTCCGTTACGCCCATATAAGGCCTGCATTAAATCTGCCTGTTCTGTTTTGGTGGGAAGCCCTGTGCTTGGCCCTCCGCGTTGTATATTACATATCACTAAGGGTAACTCCAATACTGTTGCCAACCCAATTGCTTCCGATTTGAGGGCGATACCCGGTCCACTTGAGGTGGTTATTCCAATACTTCCACCATAAGCTGCACCTATTGCGGCACAAACGCCTGCTATCTCATCTTCTGCTTGGAAAGTGCGAATACCAAAGTTTTTTAATTTGGCAAGTTCGTGTAAAATATCTGATGCTGGGGTAATAGGATAAGTCCCAAGAAAAATAGGTAGCCCACTTTTAACCGATGCAGCCACCAAACCGTAAGACAATGCTTGGTTTCCCATAATACTGCGATAAACTCCGCTTGGCATTTCTGCTCGTTTTACTTCATATCGAGAGTTAAATGTTTCTGTGGTTTCGCCATAATGGTATCCTGCTTTTAAAAGTTTAATATTGGCTTCGGCTATTTGGGGTTTATTTTTAAATTTTGAGGTGATAAACTCAATTGAGTTATCAATACTTCTATTATACATCCAGTACACCAAACCCAGCACAAACATGTTTTTGCTACGGTCTATTTCTTTGGTCCCCATGCCGCTATCTGCCAGGGCCAAGCGGGTTATTTTTGTGATGT
The DNA here is from genome assembly GCA_034439655.1 of Bacteroidota bacterium. NCBI lineage: Bacteria > Pseudomonadati > Bacteroidota > Bacteroidota bacterium. Next base: position 20,611 of record JAWXAU010000003.1, read on the forward strand.
CTAATTTCTTTACTTCGTATTTATCAAGGCTTCCGTTTTCAAGAGGGTTTTCTGCTTCTGGAACATTGGCAAGCCTCAAGTTTTTAGTGTCAAATCCATCAGTATTAACTATAATAGTTCCTCCCAGTTTTAGTTGTTTAATATTGGCCTTGAGGGCGGCTACATTCATGGCTACCAGTACATCGCAAATATCACCAGGGGTGTTAATTTTTTTGGAGCCGAAATGAATTTGATAACCCGAAACGCCTGCGAGTGTTCCTTGAGGAGCACGTATTTCGGCAGGAAAGTCGGGGAATGTGGCCAAATCGTTACCATATAGGGCAGCCGCATTGGTAAATTGTGTGCCCGTAAGCTGCATGCCATCGCCGCTATCGCCAGCAAAGCGAATTACCACTGATTCTAATATTTGTTCTTCTGTTACCATGTTGCTATTATATTACTTTTTCTCAAATGGTTGCCGACAAAGTTAAGGAAATATTTGAGTGAGTTGTTTCTAAATTTTTTATTCTTTTTTCATATTTGTATGCAGCGGTTTTGCTCTGCTAAAACTTAAATTGGGCACTAAGCTTTATACCAAAGGCACGAGTATTTGGATTGCTTAAATAGGTTAGTCTGTGTAAAAAATCTATTCTAATTACTTTTAATATGTTTTCGATGCCGTATCCCACCTCTGCATAAGGTTGGTTATTCAATAGCTGGAAACGAGTTATAGTTACATTGTCGGGGTTTGCTTGGGGTAAAAAATCCCAGTTTGCTTGCCTTAAGGAACCCCATAAGGTTTTACCATTGACGAAGAAACGCAGATTCCATTTTTTGATAATAGGCAGCCTACTGAAAAACAAACCTTCAAAGTGGTGTTCGTATTCAGCACTAATAGATTTGTCGGTTACAAATTCAACAAAATTCATCATATTAAATGTTGATGAGTTATATACAAAAGCTTGATTTCCTTTTTGTATGTCGAGCAGTAAATAGGGTATGGTTCCCAAAATATAATTCCCTCTTATTTTATAATATGCTGTTCCTAGTTTTTTTAGGAACACCTTGTGGTCTATATAAAAAGAAAAACTATGATAAGAAAAACTTTTGGGCAATACATCCTTTACTCCAAGAGTATATGAAACATTAAATCTTGGTGATACTGACCCCAGATTAATTCTTTCATTATTGTTCTGTATATATACATCCTTTCTTGAATAAGTGTTGTCAATAGTTAGCGAAAAATCGTTGAAAGTTTTATAATGATTGTTCTGTGCATCATTCCATCCAAAAGTATATAACCCTTGTGGATTGAAATTCTTGGTTCTAATATAGCATAGTGTTGTCAATCCTCTAGTAGGAGCCGATTCTAACCACAATAAATGCTCTGTTGCTAAGTTAAATTTCTTTAAACTTGTAAAAAAAGAAACTACTGCAAATAAATTGTTTTTGGTTGAAAAATTAACATCTCCTAAGCCCAGTCCTTCTATATCGTGTCGGTGTGCATAGCCTGCTTTTATCCATGGTTTGCGGCTGAAAACATAGTCAACACGCACCCTGTATTTTACTCTTTGGTCTTGAAAACCATATGCAACGTACCCTGCAAATTGTAAATCTCGGTTCCATTTATAGCTTGTTTTAAAACCCAATCTTACCTTGTAGCCCTCAACATAATTATGGTTAAACAGATATAAATAATGTCCGAAATCAAGTTTTTTATAATGAAAATACCCATTAGCTATTATATCAACTATATCTGTATACCTTTTTATTACCGGCACTTCTTTAACTGAATCAACCATACTGATAAATCTAGGGTCTGCATCGGCTGTGTTTTCCTGCCTTTTGTTGTTCCAAAAGGAATCTTGGTATAAATGCGAATCTTCATTCACTGTAACTCTATCCTCGAAAAACTTAAGCGGTTTGGGGCTGTTTACTATTATGTTGCTAGAGGTGGTGTAGTATTTTGCAATTACACCTGCTGCTTTCTTTTGAAACTGGTCAATATCTATTGTGATTCTTGTTTTTGAAGGGAGCCAAGGGCCTGCGGTGGTCGCATAAAATTCTTGTTGGAGTTTTATTTTTTCAACGAAGTTTATGTTTGCTGATTTGTCTGTTTCAAGTACCATTCTTTTTAAAGCAAAGGTTGAGTCCTCAATCCAAATGTCGCCCGTGAATAATAAATCTTGAGAATGTTTTTTCCTTAAAGAAATTTGGTAACATTTCTTTCCATCTATATCCATTGAGTCTACTAGTTTTATATAATAAAGTTTTTTTGATTGTGGGTTCAGCGGTGAAGCAAATTGCTTGTCGACAACGGTAATCCAATTATTATAAAAATTATATTCTTGAAATACTGAGGCTGTTAATTGAGAAATGGTGGCACCGTCTTGAACCCCCACCCCTGTTATTTTTACCGCTTTTATAATATCTCGTTCTTTGAGGGGTTTCTTTATGCAATAATAATCGCTCACACTTTCTGAAATAAAAACAGGCAATACAAATTTTCCATCTTCGTTCAATATTTGTTTGTTTGTGTCCATTAAAACTGCTAGTTTTTTTGTCAATGTTTTGTTGGTCATACTTTTTGATAGGTTGTTCACCGCTAGTTCTATCCTATTAAAATTTTCGCACTGATAGGATATCAACAAATCAGGGCTATTATATTGTTTATGAATATATACACTGTCCAATATTCGTAATGCTTTGTTTGCTTTAGGTTTTATTACCACTGCTTTTAATTCTGTGGTTTGTCTACTCAATTTAATGAGCAATATTCCTGTGTCGATTATTTTTATGTTTTTAGTTATAAATCCAGATGCCGATATTTCTAAAGAGTCCAACTGTGTGTTTAGTTGTATAATAAAGCTCCCGTCAAAGTTTGCTTGTGTTTTAGTCCCCGATATAATAGCTTTTATTGTTGCATAAGCCACTGCATCGCCCGACTCTGAATCTTTTACGCTGCCCGAGATGCTTCCTTGTGCGAGTAAATTAATCGGTAAAAAAACAGATAAATATATATATATAACTTTTCTATATACGCTCACTTATTTAACTTTAGCTGTTGTAATAATTAACTTCGTAGAGAGTATATATATATTAGTGTTGGGTCTGTTACTACCATCGCCTGGCACTACTGCAATCCTATCTACTACTTCTATTCCAGAAATAGTTTCTCCATATACTGTATAACTGTTGTCCAAGAACGGTGTTCCTCCTATTGTCTGATATATCTTTCTTTGCTCGGCTGTATATTGCAAACCATTGCGTTTTTCCAACATGTTTAGTGTAAGTGAATCTGTTTTTTTACCTTGTACTATATAAAACTGACATCCACTTGAGGCTTTTTCTGGATTGTCGTTTCTTGCTGCTGCCAAGACCCCCTTTTTATGTATCAATTTTGTGTTAAACTCTGCTGGAACTGTATATCCCACATCGCCATCGCCAAGCATCGCCCCCGCTTGTGCATTTTTCGAGTTGGGGTCTCCTCCCTGAATCATAAAATTATTAATCACTCTGTGAAACAACAGGCTGTCAAAAAAATTCTTTTTTACTAAATCTATAAAATTGTCTCTGTGCTTAGGAGTTTCATTATATAGTTTTAATGTTATATCGCCCATTGTTGTTTTCATCAATACCATATAGGTTGTGTCAATTTTTGGTTTGGTTTGGTTTTTTGAAACCTTTGAGGGTTGCTGGTTTGCAAATGAGTATATTACTAAGCAAACAGGAATAAAATATAATAGTTTTTTCATTTTGTAAATAATATTTAATTATATTATGATTTGGTATGTTATAATGTTTTCTTGTTCAAAATAATTGATTATTTTTTCTTTTAATACCTTTTCCTGAGTAAATATATCAATGGCGGGTAATTCCTTTAATTGCTCATAGTGAGGCCATCCGTCATCATCGTAACCCATCATTTCATAGTACCCATCTTGGCTTAATAGTTTGCAGATAGCTACATGGAAAAAATCCATTTTTTCTTGCTTTTTATATTTGATTTTGGGTTGGTCTGTCTCTCTCTGGCCAATTAAAAAAAGCATGCTATTCAGGTCGGGTGGTTTATTGAATGTTTTTTGCCAATACTGATTTACCTGACTCCACTTTAATATATATTCTTCTTCGCTCATTTTCCCATCACGTTCCATTTATTGTCTATTATTGCTAATGTTATATCGCTTTTTAAGGGTTTCCCTGTGCTATTTATTTTTGCATAATTCACTCTTTTCACCGCTAACCGGTCGTTCCCTTGCCATTTACATGCACCTAAATAGCTAAGTGCCCCATCGGGTTTAAACTCAAATTCTTTTTCAAAGTCTCCTTTTTTATTTAAATATATTTCCACCATTTCAGGCGAATAGGTATTGTACTCAGTACCACTCACTACCGCAAACCTTTTATTGTCGGGTGAAAAAACGGGGAGCCAGTTAGTTTCCACCTTTTTTCCGGTGTTTAAATTTACAACCAACATCACGGCTCCGTTATTGGTAATTCTTTCTACTACGACAACGTTATTTTCCCTATAATGTTTTTTAAATATAAATGTTTTCACTGAATCATATTTGGGCGAAACACTATCTAATATCGCATTGGTAAATGTTAGCGTGGTTTTGTTCGTTAATTTTATTGTTAACGTATTTGCTTTGCGAACAGCTATCGATTGGCTGCCATTCATATATCTTGGCTCGTTGTTTTGTTCACATACCACATAGTCGTTACTACTTGTTTGGCAAGCGGTGTCTATTTGGGCTAAAGCTGTTCCGCAAACAGCAAAGAAATAAATTACCAGAAATATGTTTTTTTTCATTACTAAAAATCAGCTTACAAATATGGGGCAAAAATTATTATTTATATGGGTTAACTTTGTCGCCTAATTTAATACCTATTGTGATATACGATCGTGAACGCCCAAGTTTTGAAGACTCGAACAATGTTACTGTTCAGCGTTGTTTTTTTGCCTACGAATTTGCCGAACCCTACATAACTGGAAAGTCTGTTGCCGATGTGGGTTGTGCCAATGGTTATGGAACAGTGCATTTGGCTAAATTTGCCACGCAGATTAAGGGTCTCGATTATTCCGAAATCACCATTGAAAATAATAAAAAAGAATATGCCGATAAGCCCAACATGTCTTTCCTGCAATGCAAAGTGCCCCCTTTGGATCTAGAAGACGAAAGTGTTGATGTAGTTACAGCTTTTCAGTTTATTGAACATATTCAAGACCAATTGGGCTTTATAAAAGATGTGAAACGGGTGCTTAAACCTGGCGGTGTTTTTATTTGTACCACACCAAATGCTCTTATGTCAATTGCCCGAAACCCTTTCCACGTTCATGAATATTCTTTTGCTGAAATGAAAAGGCACATGGAACAAGTGTTTGGAAGCAGCTATGAACTTATGGGGCTGAATGGCAATGTTGTAGTCAATAAGTATTATGACGATAATTCGCGTTGGGCAAAGAAAATTCTTCGTTTAGACCCTTTGGGTTTACACAAACTAATACCTGCTGCTTGGCTAGTAAGACCCTATAATTACCTAACTAGTAAAATGCGGAAGAACCTAAAGGATACTAATAGCAACACGCTCCATATCACCACAAAAGACTTTGCTCTGCAAAAGGAAAATCTTGATAGCTGCTGGGATATTTTTGCTGTGGCTAAAAAATAACAGCCACTAATTGTCTAATGGTAAGAAAGAATAATTCTTTCCATACTCTAACATTTGCTCCGCAAATGTTTTTGGGTAGCTCACTTTTATTTCCGTTATTTTTCCGTTCACATATACTGGGCTGAGCTTGGGTTGTATGAACCCTTTGTAGGGTGCAACATTTAGTTTGCTATAGCGTGCCAAAACCTCTTTATGTAAATCGCGGTCTACTTTAACACCATAATTTTCAACCAAATTTTTTCCGGCCTCATAATCTCCTTCCGATTTTATGCGTTGTATTTCACGCAGCAGTTCACCAAATATTGTTCTTAGTTTGTCATAGTCATTTATCACGATATATGTTTTTCCGTCTCGGGTTATCATTTCTGTTGTTTTTTCAGGAACGCCTCTTTCGTATGACCATTTAGCTATAAGCTGCCTGTTACGCATATGTGCTTCTTCTAATTCTTTTCCTGGCTCAATACGATTAAGTTGCAACATAAGTCCGTTCATCATATAATTATCATACTCGGCCTTTCCGCAATCTATGGAGGGCATTACACCTATTTCAACAAGTTTTGGGTCTACGATATAATATAGTGCTACCAAGTCTGCCCTTGCTTCTTCCAATGCATTTTGATAGTTTTTTAAGGTAACATCGGGCGTTCCAACACCTGCCTTTATTTGTCCCGAAGCGTGGCCTATCACCTCGTGCATATCGGTGTGCAATTCTCCTGCAAGGGCTCCATATTTTTTGGCCCTTTCTAATATGGTATTGTCTGCCGCAAACTCAGCCATTACTGGACTTTTACTGCTCACCACATTATAAGATTCTACTATGTTTCCTAGGCTTACAGACTTTGACCCATGCATTTGTCTAATCCAGTTTGCATTGGGCAGATTTATTCCTATAGGTGTGTAAGGTGCTGCATCTCCGCTTTCTACTACTATATTGATACTTTTTCCAATAATACCCTTTACTTCTAGTTTTTTATATTCTTGTTGTATTGGCGATTGGTCTTCAAACCATTGTGCGTTGCGGGCTATCGTTTCAATCTTTTTAGTCGCTTCAAAATCTTTGATCGAAACTACCGATTCAAAACTTCCGCGTTTGCCCATTGCATCTTGGTAAACTTCTATAAAACCATTAACCACATCTATGGTGGATTCTACGTCTTTAACCCATTCAATATTATACTCATCCCAAACTATTAGACTACCTGTATTATAAAACTCTATTAGTTTAATTATGGTCTTTTTCTGTTGCTCATTTTCGGCCACCTTGCTTGCCTTGTCCAGCCAAAAAACAATGCGTTCAATTGCTTTACTATACATGCCCCCAACCTTCCACGAGGTCTCTTTAAGCGTCTTTCCTTCCTTTTTTAATTTAGAATTGAGGCCATAAGAAATTGGTGTTTCTGGGACTACAGCCAACGATGGAGACACCTCTACTGGTGCATCTATATTTACAGCACTAATTGTGGCGGGAGAAACCACCTCGTTTTCTACTGTCGGGGTTAATGTTTGAGGTTTTAATGCTGGGTAGGTTTCTGCAAGTTTTTGCATTTGTTCTGGGTTTAAGCCATAGAGGTTTGGTATTTTATTTTCAGATGTATTCCTGTTTTTGTAATAGTTCTCAACTTCTTCTTCGCTCACGTTTTCATAAAAATTATTGCAGGATGTCTTCACATTGTCAACACCATCGGCCAGGTTTACAGTTTTAGAATCCATTTTGGGGTCGAACATCATTGGCGTAAGCATGTTAAAATGCATATCTATATTCATTCCGGGCAGAAGAGGCATTTTGCTTATCTCGCTATTGGCCAACAACTTTTTAAAATATTCGCGGCTAAAAGTAGGAATTATTTTATCACTTGCATAATGGTGATGAATTCCGTTGCTAAACCAAACTCGCTTCGTATATGTTTCGAACAAGCCCCATTCCGGACCACCGCGGTCACCTTTATAGGTATTCCAAATAGTCTCTAGGGTCTTGCGTATTTTAAGGTTGTGTTTATATTTTTGATCATAAATAATGTCTCTTCCGCAAAGTGCTGCTTCATAAAGATAGTATACTAGTTCCTTTTGCTTTAGGCTTAATTTATCAAAATCCTTAATTTGATAACGCAATACTTGTATGTCTCCAAACTTTTCTGCTTCATACTCAAATGCTGTCGGTCCCGTTGGCTGTGTTGGTTTTAGTGCCTTTGCAGAGCTGGTTTGTTTTGCCGTTCGCTTGTTGCTTGCAGGCTTTCCTGGCTGTTGAAGTACTATATTTGCCAAGGCTGCTGTTGTAATTGCTATTGCTGTTAGCATGTAGTGTTTTTTCATGTGTCGTTTTTATTTGGGGTTACAATTTTAGGCTTAATTTAAGCAAATACAAATACGGGAAGTGAAAAAAAATTGTTACAAAGCGTATTGAAAACAGCAACAGTAACAATAGCTTGTTCGGTTTGGCATATTTTTTCGCTGTTTGCACGTCTCCAAAAACCTCTTTATATATTTCAAATATTACTTAGCTTTGCCGCCCCATGGTAGAAAGAGATATTTTAATAGAGGCTTATGAGCATATGTGTTGCGTGGGGGCTATGGCTTCCATCTATGAAGCCAACAGGCAAATATGCAAATATGTACACAGCACTAGCAGAGGGCACGAAGCCATACAATTGGCTGTAGGAATGCAGCTCAAATCCTGCGACTATGTAAGCCCATATTACCGAGACGAAAGTATGTTGTTAGGTATGGGTTTAAGCCCCTATGAGCTGATGCTGCAGCTTTTAGCAAAAGCCGATGACCCTTTTAGCGGTGGAAGAAGTTATTATGCTCACCCTTCGCTAAAAAGAGAAGGATTCCCTCGTATACCACATCAAAGCAGTGCCACAGGTATGCAGGCAATCCCATCTACAGGAATGGCACATGGCATAGCTTATATGGAAAGCATGGGTCTGCTACCTAGTGATGAAAAGCCTATTGTTGTTTGCTCCTTAGGCGATGGGTCTGTTACCGAAGGCGAGGTCTCGGAGGCGTTCCAAATGGCAGTGTTGAAAAAATTGCCCATTCTGTTTTTGGTGCAAGACAACGATTGGGGAATCTCAGCAACTGGTAAAGAAATGCGAGCCGTTGATGCCTATGATTTTGCTGCCGGTTTCGGCAACCTTAAAAGACTTCGTGTGGATGGGAGTAATTTTGAAGATTCGTGGGTTGCTGTGGGAAAAGCCATGGATTGGATTCGGGTTAAAAGAAAACCTTTGCTAATTCACGCAGCTGTTCCACTTTTGGGCCATCACACATCTGGTGTACGCAAAGAATGGTATCGCGGTGATGACGATTTGAAAGAACATCTTTTAAAAGACCCAAAGCCTAAACTAAAAACAACATTAAAAAAACTCGGATTAACAGAAGAAGAACTTAATGATATAGAACATAAAGCCTCGGAACATATAGCAAGTCAGTTTAACTTAGCCTGCAATGCTGCAGAACCAGACCCACTAACAGTTAATGAACATGAGTTTGCAGAGACAGCCATCAAACTAGAAACAGGAAGCCGAAGCCCTACGGATAAAGAACCCTGTTTAATGGTAGATGCTGCTCTTCATGCAGTTGATGAACTAATGGCAAAACATCCTGAATGTTTGTTTTATGGTCAAGATGTTGGCAAAAGGCTTGGTGGGGTGTTTAGAGAAGCTGCCACTCTTGCAGACAAATACGGTGAAAATAGGGTTTTTAATACTCCCATTCAGGAAGCTTATATTATTGGTTCTACTGCGGGTATGAGTGCTGTGGGGCTAAAGCCCATTGTGGAAATACAGTTTGCCGACTATCATTGGACGGGAATTAATCAATTGGTAACTGAACTTTCCAAGTCGTGCTACCTTACAATGGGCAAATATCCTGTAAGTTCTGTCATCCGAATACCTTGCGGGGCTTACGGTGGCGGTGGCCCTTACCACTCAGGCTGCATCGAGTCAACTCTTCTCAATATTCGGGGTATCAAAGTATGCTACCCGTCCAATTCGGCAGACATGAAAGGCTTGATGAAAGCTGCTTTTTATGACCCAAATCCCGTGATAATGCTTGAACACAAAGGTCTTTACTGGAGTAAAAACCCCGGCACAGAAGAGGCGAAATGCACAGAGCCCGACGAAAACTATATCCTTCCTTTGGGAAGGGCCAATATTGTTCTAAGTGCACAAGAAACATGTATTGATGCAGGGGAATCTCTTTGTATTATTACTTATGGGATGGGTGTTTATTGGGCTAAAGCTGCTGCAAAAAACTATCCTGGCTGTGTAGAAATTCTGGATCTACGCACGCTAAACCCCTTAGACGAGGAGGCCATCTTTGATTTAGCTAAACGACACGGAAAATGCATAATACTCACCGAAGAGCCGTTGTTAAATTCTTTTGCTGAGAGTTTGCAAGGTCGCATTTCACAGAATTGTTTTCGTTATTTAGATGCCCCTGTCACGCTAGTTGGTGCATTAAACCTGCCAGCGATTCCAATAAGTCTTGGACTTGAAAGGGCAATGTTGCCAAATCCTGAAATGGTATCTGCCGCTATAGGAAATTTGCTTTCTTATTAATTTAATTGTAAGAAATACACACAAATGCTTTAACCAACGGATCTTTATAAGATATCTTTGCTGCAACAAATAGTATGTTTACCATGAAAAGACTATTATATCTATCCCTTCTCCTCCTTATTGGGTTCGGAACTTCTTCTTTTGGTGTTCAAGAAGATTTTGCTGATAACTTAAAAAAGATTGTTGAAGCCAGTCGTCAGAATTTTGACCCGATAAAAAGTGAGCGAAAGAACGGTATCATTGATATATATTATACTTCAAAAGTTTCATTGCCAAATGCTACAGATACTAGAATTTGGGTAGGTAATGATCAGTTATATTTCACTTGTAAAATGACAGAGAAGAATAATAAAAGCGAAATTGAAGTTGAGTACAAAAAAACCGTTGCGTTGGTGAGGGCCTGTTTGGGAAAATGGAAAGAATTTGTACCAAAAAATACCTCTTTGCATTCCATAGACCAAGGCTTTAAAGAAGAAGCAGCCGAGAAATGTGGTCCTGTGGTAATTGTAAGTATGCAGGACAATCCAGTGAAATATGGCTTTTATAAGGTTATTATTACAGTAAAAACTTTTTAATCGTTTGTTTAGTCTCTGCTCCAAACTGTTCCCTCTTTTCCGTCTTTTATAATAAAACCTGAAGCTTCAAGTCTTTTTCTAATTTTATCTGATGTTTCGTAGTCCTTGCGAAGCTTGGCTTCTTCTCTTATTTGCAAAAGTATTTGCATAGCTATGTCGAGTTTGTCTTCGTTTTGGGTGTGTTCTGACATCAAGCCCAATATATCAAAAACAAACACTTTCATTTCCTTCTTAAACACCTCTAAGTCCGCTGCTGTTATGCATTCTTTTCCGTCGTTAGCTGAATTAATAAACCTAACAGCATCAAACAAATTGGCCAATAATATTGGGGTGTTTAAGTCATCATTCATTGAATCAAAACATTTTTTTCTCCATGCTTCCAAGTTAAATGTTGTTGTGTCACCAGTATCAATTTTTTCCAATAAATCCATCGCACTCATCAATCTTTGAAAACCCTTCTCTGCTGCTGATAATGCTTCGTTGCTAAAATCGAGCGTGCTTCTATAATGTGCTTGCAACATAAAAAAACGGATACTCATGGGGCTATAGCCTTTATCTAAAAGTGCGTGTTTCCCTTCGAAAAGCTCACCTGGCAAAAAAGAATTTCCTTGGCTTTTGCTCATCTTTTGCCCATTAACCGTTAACATATTGGTGTGAACCCAATAATGGGCTGGTGTTGTATGGTGACAAGCGATGTTTTGAGCTATTTCGTTTGTGTGGTGGGTCGGTATAAGATCCATCCCACCACCATGTATATCAAATTCGTTGCCGAGATATTTAGAACTCATTGCCGAACATTCAATGTGCCAACCAGGGAAGCCCTCACCCCACGGGCTTGGCCAATGCATAATATGTTCTGGTTTTGCCTTTATCCAAAGGGCAAAATCTAATCTTCCTTTCTTTTCTTCCTGCCCTCCAAGTTCACGGGTATTGTTAAGCAAGTCATCTAAGTTTCTGTTAGATAATTCTGTATAATTGTTTTCTTCGCTATATCTGTTTACATCAAAATATATGCTTCCATTTTTTTCATAAGCATATCCCTTTTCTATTATTTTTTTTGTCATCTCAATCTGTTCAACAATATGCCCTGTGGCGGTGGGCTCAATGCTGGGAGGAAGCGTATTAAACATTTGCAGTACCGTATGGAAATCTATGGTATATTTTTGAACTATCTCCATCGGTTCTAATTGTTCGAGTTTAGCTTTTTTAGCAAATTTATCATCTCCTTCGTCTTGGTCCCCCTCTAAATGGCCTGCGTCTGTAATATTCCTTACGTAGCGTACCTTATAACCCTGATGTAATAGATATCTAAATAAAATATCAAATGATACATAGGTTCTGCAATTTCCTAAATGTGCGTTACTATAAACTGTTGGCCCACAAACATACATACCTACATGTGACGGTGTAATTGGCTTAAAAACTTCTTTTTGCCCGCTGATTGTATTATATATTTTAAATTCTTCTTTCATTAGTTTTCGGGTACAAATTGTTTTAAAAACCTTAAGTCATTATCAAAGAATATGCGTAAATCACTGATGCCATACTGCAACATGGTAAGCCTTTCTATGCCCATTCCGAAAGCAAAGCCTGAATATATATCTTGATTAATATTACAATTGGCTAATACCTGCGAGTCTACCATACCACAACCCAAAATCTCTACCCAACCGCTGTGTTTGCAAACATTGCAGCCTTTGCCTTTGCATATTTGACAACTAATATCCATTTCGGCACTTGGCTCAGTAAAGGGAAAGTAGCTAGGCCTAAATCGTATTTTTACTTCCTCATTAAAGAACTGTTTCACAAATTCATATAAAGTATATTTTAAGTCAGCAAAAGAAACATCCTTATCTATATATAAACCTTCTACCTGATGAAAAAAACAATTTGCTCTTGCTGATATAGCTTCGTTTCTATAAACCCTGCCTGGCATAAGACTTCTAATAGGGGGTTTAGTACTCTCCATTAACCTTACTTGCACACTACTGGTATGTGTACGCAAGGCATAATCGTTATTAATAAAAAACGTATCTTGCATGTCCCTAGCTGGGTGTTCAGCTGGAAAATTTAAAGCACTGAAATTATGCCAATCGTTTTCTAATTCTGGCCCATTTGAAATAGTAAAACCAAGTTTTGAAAATAATTCTACTATACTATTTAATGTAATTTGCAAAGGATGTCTAGAACCTGAATATTGACCACCTTGAGCCAGCGTATAATCAAAAACAGTTTGGTTTTTTATAGTTGCCACATGGTGAAGCTCTTTGTTTTTTTCAAACTTTGCTTCTGCATGTTGCTTTAAATCATTTATATACTGTCCTATTTGTTTTCTTTCATCAATACTAGTATTTTTTAAAAGGCTGAACAAATCTTGTATTGGACTTTTTTTGCTAAGATATTTTAACCTGAAAGTCTCTAAACTTTCAGTAGAATCAATTGTAAATAAATTGATATCATTAATTAACTCTTTACATCTATCCTGAACCATACTGCAAAATAAAAGGATTTAAGGTCTTATAAAAAATTTGATTTTATTTTAGACTTTTCAACAGTATTATAATTTAATATAAACTTTTAAACTTTAATCTTTCTCTATTCTTATGTCTGTGGATTTGTAGAATATATATATATTAATATATTTGTTTAGTACAGTATTAACATAGTTTCTAACACCTATTAACAAATTACTTTCATTCTATTTTATTTATATTTAATGATTTAAGTTAGATATAAGAAGGGCTTGATAAGTAACTTAACATGCAATTGTGAACAGTTATTGTAGTTAATAAGAGTAGATTTAAGGTTTATAAGGAGCGTATATTATAACTAAAATGTATATATGTATAGGTTAAGTTTTAACAACTAAAATTATAATAAAACTTAGAACAGTTAACCCACACAAAAAGGAGGTTTTATTAAATATTTGTTGATTTTATTTTTGCAGTATTATTAAAATTTAACCTTATCTAGGTCAATATTAATATTATCTAGATCAATATTTTGTGTTATAGGTATTATATCATCGAACAAAAACGTTTTTTCGGGATTTTTGCCCTTATTTATATAACCATCATCCATTTTATTATTCAAATTTATATCGTCCACAATCCTTATCCTATAGTTTCCGGGCAACAAATATTTATATTCTAGTTTATTAGAACCATTTATAATATTACTCCTTATAGGGTTTAGTTTTTCATCGAGTAGTTCTACCAATAAGGGTTTGGCTTGTGTTTGATTCATGGTTATTATTAAGCTACCATATAAATCCGATTTTTCTGTTTTGAATTTTATGGAAAAGGAATCTATTTTTTGATTAAAAATATCATTAAAAGCTCCATCTTTAAATTTTATTAAATAATTCTTGTCTGGTTTTAAATCTATTGGTAATACATATTGACTTTTTTCGTTATCTCTAAAAAAGGAGTTACCTACGTATTTTATTTTAATAGAATCTTCGTACAGTTCCAGGTTTCTATCATCATAGTTCCAAATAGGACTGTGAAAACGGATGTTTAAGGTATCAAATAAATCTAGCTTACCGTTTTCTTTGATATTATTTGTAAGCCAGCATTGCCGCCTTATTTTATTGCTCATTTGGTGTGCCATTGTTACATCACGCCACCACCAATCATTCACATACACATCAAAATGTCCGTCCTGCATTTCAGCCGAGGGAGAAAACCAAATTAAGGTGTCTTCATCAATTCCACCGAATTCTAATAAGTAAGCCTCATCTGTAAACAAGTTGTTTTCCACCAATCTTTTATAAGCACCTTTGGGAGCCACAACAAATTCGAAAACACCATAGTTTTTACAGAAGTATTTTCTAAGTTCAGGCGTCTCTAAACTTTTATCATATGATGTTCTAATTGTAATATTATTGGTATTGCTATCTACGTAAAACATAGGACCATAAAAACCAAACATTTCATTTTTGTCAGGCTTATTATTGTTGTTCTCGTCTTTGAAAACATAGATTCTATAGTTCTCGTCCTTTACTCCGCCGAAATCAAACTCACCCTTACTGCTTGAGAAGGTGACGTAATCAGGTTCTGTTCTAAATATGGAAGAGTCTTCATTTTGTTTATTTAAAATAACAGTATATCCCGTGCCGTCATGTCCTGTGTACGCATCAATTATATTTCCTTTTATATTTCCCTTATTGATTATATTTCCTGTAGAAAAATAGAAATCAATTAAGTTATTGGTATTCCCTTCGTTTATATCAGAAATTGCTTCTTTTAACTGTATATGATATGTTGTGTTTGGTTTTAAGGAATCTTTTAGCTTTATATTTAATACCTTTCCGACTGCTTCATATTCTGGAGGATTAGTTTGCTTTGGGAAAATATTAATATTGTTTTCTCCACGAATCAATAGGATGTTTTCATCAAAACGAAGCTTAATAATATTACCAGTAAAATTGATGGAATAATTTTCTGGGATTGATTTGATTTGTTTTGGTGGAGTTTTGTCTTTTTGCCCTCCAGAGGGAGTGCCGATATTCGCACATGAAGCAAATAAAAGCAATGTAAAAGTAAAGTATAATGTTTTCATTTCTTTTTTATAACATAGAGCATGCTTGAGTACTTATGGTTGCCTGCGGCTTTAATATTAGATATCAAACCGCGGTAAAAGCCACGCAATATTTTCATTCCTCTCCCGTTATGCATTTCACTTCGCATACTCACATAAAAGGCATCGTAAAACATTCCTCTTTTTTCTACTATTTTAAAACCTAAGCGATTCATTAGGACACCCATATCTTCCGGAGAAAAGTGATAGATATGCCGCGGAACATCGTATGCATCCCATTTTTCTTTATAATGTAAAGCATCATAGCTTTTTCTGTTGGGGACAGCTATAAACAAAGTTCCCGAGTCTTTTAATATTCTATGAAACTCTAGTACAGTTTCATCTATGTCGTACACATGTTCAAGGACATGCCATAATGTAATTATATCATATTTGTTGTTACCTTGATTTTTTATTTCAGCATTTGGAAAAACGTTTATGTCATATCTTTCCTTTACCACATTTCTAGCATTTTCCGACACATCCATTCCTGTTGATTTCCAACCTTGCTGTTTGCAAAAGTTAAGAAAATTACCTAGTCCACAACCGTAGTCAAGAATCTCTCCAGTTATCTTTTGGTATTTAGAAATTACTTTAAGTTTCCATTTTAAGTTTCTATTTCTAACCCAGCGGTACAAATATAAAACAAAGCTTTTGTCGTTGTCTTGGTGCGACACATATTTATCGCTTTCATAATACCTGCCGCACTCATTAAAATCGGGCCTCGGATTTGTAAAAACAAACCCACAATTATTGCATTGATCTAGGCTAAAATCTTCCCCAGAAGCAACATAATCTTTACATGAAAGAAAACGTTTTAATAAATCTTCTTTGCAAACAGGGCACAATATTAATTTTTCCATATGTTTATTTTCCCAAATGAACCAGTAGCAAGGACACATCCGAAGGGTTTACACCACTAATTCTGCTAGCCTGTCCGAGTGTTCTTGGTTTTTGTTTAATTAGTTTTTCTCTTGCTTCGCTTGAAAGGTTGTGGACAATAGAATAATCAAAACCATCAAAAATGACCAAATCATCAAATTTTAGTAGCTTTAATGCAAGCTCTTTTTCCTTTAGGATATAGCTTTCATACTTTATCAAAATTTCAGCTTCAATTTTTGTTTCTTCATCAAACAGAGACAAAAATTTAGCAATTTCGGAGTTATTCATTTCTAATCCCAAAAGGGAAACTTGTGGCCTTGTTATAATAGAAATTAGTTTAACCTGTTGGCTAATGTTTGAGGAACCCACAGAGTTCAAATAGTCATTTACCGAATCAGCAGCAACGCTGGTTTTTTTAACAAAGTCAATTATTTTGAAAATATTGGACTCCTTTTCTTGTTTTCTTAATAATCGAGTATCTGAAGCCAGACCAATTTTATGCCCAATATTTGTTAGTCTCAAGTCGGCGTTATCCTGTCTTAATAGAATTCTAAACTCAGCTCTTGAGGTAAACATCCTATAAGGCTCATCTGTGCCCTTGTTTACGAGGTCGTCTATTAGAACACCGATATATGCTTCCGATCTATTTAGAATCAAAGGCTCTTTTTCTGTGTTTTTTAAATGGGCATTTATTCCAGCCATTAAACCTTGACAGGCCGCTTCTTCATATCCCGTAGTGCCATTTATTTGTCCTGCAAAATAAAGGTTTGTTATATTATGTGTTTCTAATGTTGGCTTTAGTTGGGTAGGAGGGAAGTAATCATATTCAATTGCGTAACCTGGTCTAAACATTTTCACCTTTTCAAAGCCTGCAATTGCCCTTAATGCTTTTATCTGAATATGGTCGGGCAAGGAAGTAGAAAACCCATTAACATAGATTTCGACAGTGTTCCAGCCTTCAGGCTCTACAAAAATCTGGTGTCTTTCCCTTTCCGAAAACCTGTTTATTTTATCTTCTATTGAGGGGCAGTACCTTGGACCAAGGCCTTTTATTCTTCCAGAATACATGGGAGATTTATCAAAACCCTCTTTTAAATAGCTATGTACCGTTTCGTTAGTATAAGTAATCCAACAACACCTTTGTTCTTTAGGTTTTGGTGTGTTGGTGTAGGAAAATTTTCCAGGGTTTTCGTCTCCCAATTGAGTTTCCATTTTTGAATAATCAAGTGTTCTACCATCAACCCTTGGGGGTGTTCCTGTTTTCATTCGACCCGACTCGAACCCGATTTCCTTAAGCTGTTCTGTTATACCCGAAGAAGACTTTTCGCCCATCCTGCCGCCGCTCATTTGGGTTTCTCCAATATGGATTATACCATTCAAAAACGTACCGTTTGTTAATATAACAGATTTAGAATAGATGCTTCGTCCTGCAGAGGTCTTAACTCCTACAACAGCCTTGTCTCTTATCAAAAGCTCTCGTACTGAGTCTTGCCAAAAATCAACTCCAAGATTTTGTTCCAATTGATTTCTCCATTCTAATGCAAACAAAGCCCTGTCGTTTTGAGTCCTCGGGCTCCACATTGCTGGTCCCTTAGACCTGTTTAACATTCTGAACTGTATAGTGGAAAGGTCTGATACAATACCTGATAGGCCGCCGAGAGCATCAATTTCTCTTACAATTTGTCCTTTTGCTACTCCACCCATGGCGGGGTTGCAACTCATCTGTGCAATTTTGGCCATGTCCATAGTTATGAGCAGCACAGAGGAACCCATTTTTGCAGCAGCATTAGCTGCTTCACAACCAGCATGACCAGCACCAACCACTATTAAATCATATTCTTTAAACACCTCGTTTTATATTATAACTCTGTTTCACGTGAAACAATAAAAGTTTAGCTATGTATTGCGATTCCTTTTCCCTCATCCTTTCTCTTTCTGTCTTTTTTTTATCGTTGTAACCGACGAGGTGCAGTATTCCGTGGGCGATTACCCTATAAAGCTCCTCAGAAAAACTTAATTTTAGATTATTGCTGTTTTCTAATACGCTATCTACACTAATATATATTTCAGACTCAACTATATTCAATTCCGAATCGGCAAGATCAAAGGTTATAATATCTGTATAATAATCATGCGACAAATATTGCTTATTTATATTTAGCAAAAACAAGTCATCACAAAAAATCAAATTAATTTGTTTCACGTGAAACGATTCAGACTGAACAATTGACTCCATCCAAGCTTTAATGATTCTTTTTTGTTTCACTTGAAAATTAACCCCGACAGAAAAAATACCGATTTTTGGCAATACTATAAAACAATTATCTGATTAGATCGAAAACGCCACTGTAGTTTTTATGTAGCTTGTCAAGTCCTTTTATATATCCCCAAAACATATAGGTTGATTCGGGGTAATAATTCCCGTGAGAGTCTTTACCGTCCCAACCCTTTCTTATTTCATCTCCTTCCAGGGTTTTCAGTATGCTTCCCCAGCGATCGTATATTCTAACATATGATTTATCGTAATCTATATATGAACCAACCGGTTTCCATTTTCTATTTACGCCAAAAGGACAAAAAGCATTTGGAAAATAGATTTGGTGCTCACGCAATTCACAGAATATGTTTGAACGTGATCGTTCAACCTTTCCAGTATATGGATTTGTTTTCCCTTCTACGGCCTCAATATAGTAGCAAACACCATGGCAGCTCATGTCATACGGCAATTCTAAATCATGATAAAAACTGTCTGTTGGTTTATTTGCTCCCAATAAATTATAAGTACTTGCAGCCCCACAATTTCCACCTCTATAAACATAATACAAAGAAACTCCGTTGTACGGCCAACCTTGATAATGAAACCATTTAAGCTCTAAATCTGTATCGTACAAACCAAGAATACCAAAAGAGTCTAAAATCATATTATTGGCAATATTGGAACCACTGTCTGATATGTTCCCGCAGTTGTCAAAAACTTGTATTTTATAATAATACCTTTTATTAGCTACGTCTACTTTAGAATCAGTATAGGAATATATAAATTGGTTATTAAAAGGAATTTTGGCAGTTTGCAACCATGAAAAGGAATCTCCTTCACTTCTCAATAGTTTAAAAGAGCTTATTGCGGCAGAGGTGTCTGTTACCCATTCAATTTCAACTTTTTGGTCATCGGTAACTGTTGCATGATTTATATAGTTAATTTTAGGCTTTTTAATATTTTTTAAGTTATAACCAATAATATTTGATGTCGAAAAAACCTTACTATCATCTCTTGTTGCTCTTACAAAAACAGCAACACTATCGCCTGAAACAAGGCTAGCTATTTGGGCAGAATCGGTAATACCGTCTACTGTTTTTTCCAAAACAAACGGACTACCATTTCTTGAAACATATACATCGTATTGGAGTACTTGCCAAGCCTGGTAAAGGGTCCAGCGAATACTTACAAAACCCTTACAATCATTTAATTGACTACTTAAAAGGATGGAACTATGGAAGGATGGAACAGCAGCCGTTAAACCACAGCTATCGAAAGCAGCAATACCAAAAGAATAGGAAGAGTCTTTAACATTAGAGCCTTTAATAATAAAAAAGGTATCAGAGGTTTGCCCGATGATAATGTTAGAGGCTCCAAGATTTTGAACTATTAAATAACCAGCAATGTCAGGTGAACTATTTTTCTGCCAACCTAAGAAAAGGTCACCATTTACATAGTTAACACTCACAGAGTCTAATGACGATGTTTGAGGCCTGTTAATGTCTATAGTTATTGTGTCGGAAGCAAGTGAGGAATCGCCATTACAAAGATTATGATATATAAGAAAATATTGCCAATCTTTAGATATTTTATTAGCTCCTTTGTGCGAATAAGTATTTTGTGCCAAAAACATTACACTATCAATAATATCAAAAGACTTGGTGGTGTCTTGTCTTCCCCAAATATGCATACTTATAAAGCCATTACAGCCATCGGTTGGGGTAATCCAATATAGTATAATGTCAGAATCATTATCGGAGACACACGCCCTCCTTAAGTTAGGGGTCTGAGAAAATGAATTATGCATTGTAAAACACAGCACAATAAACAACATTAATCTTTTCGTATTGTATATCATATTTACAATTTTTATTTACTCCCAACTACAATAGTGGTGAAGTCTTCTTTGTTTAAATATTTATTAGCCAAAAGTTGAACCGTTTGAATAGAAGTATTTTTTATCGCATTTAAATAAGTTGTATAATATTCCCAATCTAGTTTCTCATTTAAAAGCATTTGTAGTCTGTCTGCTTGGGCAAAAGAACCATCAAAAAGTCGGGCCAAATTACCACACATATAGTTTTTCACCGTGCGAAGCTCTTCCTCCGTTACAGGCTCTGTTTTTAATTTGTTAATTTCGTAATCGATGCAAGCAAGGGTATCGTTCCATTTATCATTCAGCACCTCTGTGTGTATGGAGAACACACCAAAATCCGCAATGTTTTGCAAGCTACAACCAATCCCATAAGTATAACCTTTTTCTTCGCGTATGTTTTTCATCAACCTAGAACCAAAGTAACCACCAAGCAGCGTACTTACCACCTGCATACATACGAAATCTGGGTGCTTGCGATTAATTAGTTTTGTTCCCATGTGAATGGCTGCTTGAATAGATTCGTCCTTTTGAATAAAGATCAATCCTTTTTGGGGTATATAGTCAGACAATAAATCTGTGTGGGTAGTTGCTTTTGTGCTAGTATAAATGTTTAATTCTTTAATAGTGTCAATTATTATGTTGCTACAGCATCCTGAAAGTACGATTTGTTGCAAACCGGATTTGATTAATGTTTCAAAAAAAGCATTTAGATCAGATTGTTTTAATGCATCATAGTCTGTGGTTTCTGAAATGTTGCCCAAGGGGTGTTGTGTACCCCAAAAAGCTTTAGCAAATGCTCGTTTGCAAATAGTTCCGTTTTTTTGCAAATCAACAAGAAGCCGTTGTTTTTGGCGATTTATATATAAGTCTATTTCCTTGTTTTCAAAAGACGCATTGCTTATAATATCTATTATGAGAATAAAGATGTCTTTAAAATTCGGCTCAGTACCGAAAACAGTGAGCTTTGAATAATTATAGGCAATATCTTTCTCGAGAAAGGAGCCGTAAAAGTCAAGGCTTTCATGAATCTGTTCCGAGGACTTACCAAATGTTCCCTCTGTCATTAAATTGAATGCAGCGTTAGATGTTGTGGGCTGCAAATTGTGCTTAATACCTGCTGCAAAATATAAATCTATCCGAAACCCGATGGTGTTAAGCTCAGGCAATAAATGCAATGTTACGCCATTATCCAAAACCAACTTTTTATGATTGGGCACAGGGAGTGTATCCACCAAGTTAATAGCAGGAGAGGCTTGTCTAAAATCAAAAGTTTTACTTTGGTTCATAATATAGGGTAGAGCAATTGGTTGGAACTAAAACTTGCTTTGCCACTTTTTGTATATGTTCTTTTTGTACGTTATTATATAAATCTAGTTCAGTATTTACCCAATCAATGTGGCCAATGTTTTCGGCAAATGCAAGATTCATGGCCTTATTCATAAGGTTTAGTTGGCCAAAAACAAATATGCTTTCTGCTTTGTTTTTCACCTTTTGTAATTCGGTATCAGTTACAGTTTCTTGCTGCAGCTTGATGAGTTCAATACTTATACCTTCCTCCGCTTGTTCAAAAGTAATATTATCATTCAAGCGTCCTTCCACAACAAACAATCCAGCATCAATATCGCCACTTATGTATGCGTTGATGTCGCTAAACAATTTTTGTTCCTTAACAAGTTTGTTTAACAAACGTCCTGATTTCCCCCCAGAAAGTATATCGGACATAAAATCGGTGGCATGGAAATCGACGTGGAGGCGATCGCACATGTGATAGGCCTTATATATTGCTTTTTGGGGAACATCAGCTTTTACGGTTTCGAATCTTTCCTCATTTTGCAGCGGCTCTATGGGCATATTTGTTTTTGTAATATTGCGGTTTTCAATTCCACCAAACCACTTTTCGGCGAGCCTTACCGTTTCATCAAAAGATATGTTGCCCGCTATAGACAGTATTGCATTGTCAGGCCCATAATGTTTGTAGAAGAATTCTTTCACATCTTTTAGAGAAGCGTTTTCAATATGCGATAGTTCTTTACCAATAGTAGCCCACTGGTATGGGTGGGTTTTGTATGCCAGAGGTCTTAGCTTTAACCACACATCGCCATAAGGTTGGTTTAGGTAGCGTTGTTTGAACTCTTCGCACACTACTTTGCGTTGCACCTCGAGGCTTTGTTCGCTGAAGTCTAACTGTAACATACGATCACTTTCTACCCACAGTGCTGTTTCAATATTTGCTGCGGGCAGTGTTTCGTAATAGTTTGTGATATCGTTATTGGTAAAAGCATTGTTGTCTCCACCTGCAAGTTGCAAAGGGGTATCGAAGTTAGGCACATTAATACTGCCACCAAACATTAAGTGCTCGAACAAGTGAGCAAAGCCTGTCTTAGCGGGGTTCTCGTTCTTTGCCCCCACTTTATATAATACATTTACCACCACCATCGGGGTGTTTGCATCGTAGTGGTGAATAACGGTTAGACCGTTTTTAAGCTGGTATTTTTCGTATTTAATCAAAGCTGTGAGTTAAGGAAAACAAAGCAAAATGCTATGGAAATAACATAGTATAGATTTGCTGATTTTTCAACCCACAAAAATAAAGGAAAAAAAAGATATATGAGGCTAAGTTATTTACGGTACTGCAACCGCGTGTATACTTTTTGCAACAAACGGTCTATTACCAACTGGGCCAAAGTATTAGGCTGTTCTGCTTCGGGAACATTTTGAAGTGTATCCTTAAAAAGCTCTTCTTTCACATCAACAAGGTACATAAAACTCATGAGCTTTGCAATGCCCTGCCCTTGTTTATCGTGGATATGGGCCGCAATTTTGCTTTTTACAGCATTCATAGAACTAGCCTCGGTGTAGGTTTCGAGATATTGGCCAAGCAAAACCTCAAGCTCAATAATAACCAATTGTTCATTGGGCTCCATTATTTTGACGAATGGACTAAGATAATCTTTCGCTCGATGCCCGAGGTAGAATAACCGGGGAGGAAGGGGATTGTGGTTACGAGCCCGCCCTTTTCAGTAACTATATCAAAACCCACAATATTTTCAGGTATGTAATCTCCGCCCTTTACCAGTACATCGGGCTGAATGGATTTGATGAGGTTAAAGGGCGTATCCTCGTTGAAGAGCATTACGGCATCCACAAAAAAGAAGGCCGCCATAATTTGTAAGCGACTTTGTTCATCTTGCAGCGGACGGTGTGAGCCTTTTAGGGTGCTAACTGAGCTGTCGGTGTTGATACCCACAAAAAGTTTAGTTCCCAAAGCTTTTGCTTTTGCCAGATAATCTATATGCCCACGGTGTATAATATCGAAGCACCCGTTGGTGAACACTACCTTTTCGCCCTGCCATTTTTGTAAAAGGGTGGGCAAAGCATGAGGTGTAATAATTTTACACAATATTTGTTCGCTTGGGTTCAAGGTTTTTACTTTTAAAAATGAGCCAAAAATAACAAAGAGAACCCATCACAACAAACATAATAAGCTGGGCGAAGAAAACGATATTGGCCCAAGCGTCGCCATCGGCACGGGGCACACTGAATAGCATAAGGGTATAGGCAGATATAAGCTGAAATGCACCCACACCACCTGGGGTAGGCACTATCATAGCCAAGCTGCCCGCCACCAATACGGTAATCGCATTCGAGAAAGTAAGATCATGCGTGGCCGGAATGCTTTTAAAAGCTGTATACATCATCATTAAGTAGCAGAACCAAATAGCGACAGTGTATAATAGGAACAAGAACTTGTTTTTAACCACAAGGATGCTTTTAAGCCCTTGCCAGAAACCAAAGAAAAGGTTCTTTACTTTGTGGTATAAGGCCATTTGCACTATGCGTTTACGTAGCACAAAAACAAGCATGGCAAACCCGGCCATACAACCTAGCAGAATAGGCATTAGCAAAGAGTTGCCGTTTGTGCCTTCTGTTTGTTTTTTAAGATCGTTATATAACTGGCTTATTAATTCGTATTGGAACACAAAGGCGAGGCCTAGTAAAAGCAGCATGACCACCACATCAAAAACACGCTCTGCAACCACACTTCCCACAGATTTTTCCAAATCAATATCGTCCGACTTTTTGAGCATTGCACAGCGGCTCACTTCGCCGGCCCGGGGTATGGCATAGTTTACCATATAGCCTACCATTACGGCACAAAAAGTATTGAGGGTAGAGGGGGCACGGCCTGTAGCGGCGAGCAATTGGTTCCAGCGAAGTGCACGAAGAATATGGCTAAGCAAACCTATACTCATGGCAATAATAACCCACTTATAATCAGCATGGGTGACGGTGCTCCAAAGCTTTTTAGTATCCTGGCCACGCAAGGCGAGCCACAGCAAAGCAAGGCCAAGAAGAATAAAGGCAGTGGTTTTTAATCCGTTTTTGCTTGAAGGTTTCAACGTACTACTTTGTTATTTTCATCAGGGAATATGACCCAGGGTTTAAAGGCTTTAGCTTCTTCGAACTCCATAGAGCAATAGGAGATTATAATTACCGTGTCGCCGGTTTGTGCCAAACGGGCAGCGGGGCCATTGAGGCATACCATGCCGCTATCTAGCGGGGCTTGTATCACGTATGTTTCTAGGCGGGCACCTGTTTGCACATTGAGCACCTGTACTTTTTCGTTTTCTATAAGGTTAGCCGCTTCCATTAAAGCAAGGTCGAGGGTGATACTGCCCACATAATGTAGCTCGGTTTGGGTGAGGCGAGCACGGTGTATCTTTGATTTGAGGACTTGTATATGCATAAATACGCTTGCAAAGTTAACTCAAATCAAGCGATAGAAAACAATAGACAAATTTAACCATTTCATTTTCTATCTCTTAGTTTTGATTAGGCAGAAGTGGTTGGTGAGGACACCATTGGTGTTCAGAAGAATTTATATATCGCCCCTGACGGGGCTATGCAAATACCCCATTTCATATTTGCCAACGATGTTTTAACCTACGGGATATTAACTACGCCAGAAATGTTCCGTTATAGGCATTATCTCGGCAGCAAATAATTGTAATAAAGTTTTTGAAACACCTAAGGTGTGATATGTACCAATGGTTTCAAGATGTTCCTAACATCTGTGGTGAGGAAACCAACCACGTGCAAGCTTTGTTGAATTACGAATTACGACCCAGTCCGAGGGGGGATACCATAACACGCTATCCCAGCTCAAAGGAACATCAACACACCAGTGATTAAAGACTAACCTTTGGGTGAAACTCGGCACTGGTGGGCTCTTCGCAATCTTTACCAGTAGGTTGAATCAAGATTGTATAATCACCTTGATGCGGAGCGACTCCTTTTATCATAAGTCCCTTCTTTAGCTTAAAGGCAAGCTCAGCTTTCCCTATCTCGAACATATTAGGCAAGCCCCTTTCTTCCAGTTCAGGATTTAAAATATTGATGGTATCTAAAACTTTTGAAGTTTTAGTCATTATATGTATTTCACTTTCTACTTGAAAAGTTAAGGCAGCAGTAAAAACATACACCTTTGCATCAAAGCAAACACCCTTGGTGGGATGTTCCAATTGGAACTCACGAATAAAATCGGATATATGTTTAGATGTTTTTTGCAATGTGATACAAACAAAAAGTGTAGTTGGGGCAAAGGTGAGCATAAGCAAAGAAAAGGAGCTTACACAAGTAGTGAAAGATATTACATGGTTCACAGGTTGTTGATGCAATTGCATCTTCCTGCCCGTTGATGTTCGCAAATGACGCCTGTGTGGCCACCATAAGGGCTTGTATGTTATTGTCCATGCGTAGCTTAAGCACATTGGGCGTGCTTGCTGTTTTTGATACCAGCTTGGTATTAAAAATACATTTTAAAAGAACATCGTATATAGAAATGTAAATTAATGAAACCATGTGAGTCAACCCTAATAATAATTCTTAAACTAAAATAGTTCTCCGCCTGTGGCGGATTTGGTTTGTAGAATGGTAATGCCGAACTACAATACATTTAGTCCCTTTCTTTTGGACTATTATATATTGAGTTTCGGTATAAGCATAATCTCCTATAGGAAAAAGTGGTTTGTGTTGAGCTAATAGAACAAAGTTGAGGAATAAAATTATCGGGCTTTTATTTTTTAGCTTTGGGTTTCTTTTTAAAGAACCCTCTTAATAAAAAACTATGCTGAATTGCTTCCAAATCCTGATCTAGTTTTTTCGAACTGCTCTCTAGGTTTTTAATAGTTTCTTTAAGGTGTGCCCCTGCCACTTCATCATGAAGCAATACTCCTACAGGCGTATTTGGGTTGCTGCCCGCGTGCTTTAAGCCGTTTATAAAAACAGAGGCAGTATCCGAAATTTTTCTGAGCTGCAATACTGATAATCTTAGTGAATTATATAATATAGTGTCTGTTACCAATTCATTGGCTAGTGTCCCCTTTTTATTAAGTCCCGCACTATATACCGATAGTGAAGTTATTAATTGCTCAGCCTTTGCTGAAGCTATGTGTAGCGATGCTGTTGCCGCATCTATATTATTATACACATCATTGTTGTTCAAGAGTTTTCCCAGTGTGCCATCGCCACCTGCTAGTTTATGGCTGATGCTTTTAAAATCGGTGGTAATGGCTAAAAAATTCTTGTTGTTTTCTTGCAGCATATTTATCATATCCTCGGTAGAAAATGCTTTTTCTACGCCTAGCGTATCGCCTTCTTCCACTTGGGCGTAGCGGGGGGTTCCGCCATATATAACTAAAATTTTATTCCCGATAAGGGCATCAGAACCAATTTTAACAAAGGCATCTTTACGAATATATTGTTGTGCATTCGTTTCTACCTTCATCATTATTACCACCTGCGATTTTTTATATAGTTTTACCTCGCTCACTATACCTACTTTCACACCTGAAAACCAAATATTGCTTCCTTTTTGCAAACCATTTACATCCTCGAAAAAAGCTACTATTCTTATTTTGCTTTTAAAAGTTTCGTGTACATTGCCTATTATCATAATTCCGGCTATAAGAAAACTTAGTCCTATGGCAATAAAAAGACCTACCATTATTGCTCGTTTGTTTGGTGACTCGCTCATAATATTATTGTATAAAATTATATTTAAAAAAACTATTTATCTGTTCGTTGTCTGTATCAAAAACCTCCTCAAATGTTCCCACTTTTAAAAACTTACCATCAAGCAGCATCGCAATTCTATTGCTTGTTTCCTTGGCACAGGTAAGGTCGTGGGTTATAATAATGGAGCTTGTATTATATTGTTGCTGCACTTCATTTATCAGTTCATTAATTTCAATACAGGTAATAGGGTCAAGACCCGCAGTGGGCTCATCGTATAACATAATCTCTGGTTTAAGTATTAAAGTTCTTGCTATTCCTATTCTTTTACGTTGGCCGCCTGAAAGGTCAGAAGGCATATGGTTCATTTTGTCTTTCAAACCCACCGCATCCAATACCTCTTCCACTGCCATATCTATATCTTTCTTCCCCATGTTTTTCCTGTTCATTTTTAGTGGAAATTCAAGATTTTGACGGACACTCATACTATCATATAAAGCACTACTTTGAAACGAGAAACCCACACGCAATCGCAGAGCGTCCAATTCTTTTGTATTTAATTTATCTACTTGCTGGTCCAGCACATTTATCTCTCCCTTATCAGGCAGTAACAGGCCTACCATAAGTTTTATAAGCACCGATTTACCCGTACCCGATTTGCCTAAAACGGCCACATTCTCCCCTTTAAAGACATCCAAATCAATGCCTTTTAATACCGCTAAATCGCCGAAAGATTTATATAATCCTCTAATGGAAATTACTTTCGTTTCTTTATTTATTATATCCTCTCCTTTCGTATCCATATATTATATTAATACAAGCGTATCCAATTATATATTTGAACTACTATCATCTCTTCAATAAAAACCAAAAACATAGCAAGCACCACGGCCTCATTTGCCGCCCTGCCCACACCACGAGTGCCTTGTGTAGCATTATATCCTTTATAACACCCCACTAACCCTATGGTAAAACCAAACAAAATAGATTTGACAACCGAAGTAAATATATCGAGAAACTGTATAGTAGAAAATGCATTTTGAATAAAGGTGATAAAACTAGTAGCTTCATTGGCATTTATATTTAAATACGAACCAAGCATGGCCACCAATCCACAATATAATGAAAGTATAGGAACAGAAATAGCTGTAGCCAATACCCTAGTAACAACTAAATATTTAAATGGATTAATGGCAGATACTTCCATAGCATCTATTTGTTCGCTTACCCTCATAGAGCCCAGCTCAGCCCCTATGCCCGAGCCTACTTTTCCCGCACAAATTAAAGCTGTTACCAAAGCTCCCATAGCTTTTACTATAGCTATTCCAATAAGTGAAGGCAATAATGAGGCAGCCCCAAAATCGTCTAATGCTGGCCTCGATTGTTTGGTGAAAACAATTCCTATAATAAAACCTGTAAGCGTAATTAGCGGAAGTGATTTTAACCCAATCTCAAAGCAATAGTTAATAATCTCTCTAACGTGAAAAGGTGGCCTCACCGCTTCCTTAAAAAACCTAATAATAAATTTATAAGCACTATATATATTATATAAATAC
>JAWXAU010000004.1 GCA_034439655.1 Bacteroidota bacterium
CCAAAAGAAAGGGACTAATTCCCCCGCATCCCGATAATTATCGGGATTAAGCGGGGCTTTCGGGATGTAGTTCGGCATTACCATTCTAAAAACTAAATCCGCCACAGGCGGAGGACTATTTTAGTTTAAGAATTGGTATTACTTTAGCTTTTGAAGGGGTACACCAAATTACATTTCTAGTTTGTGCTAATGTTTTGGAAATAGGAAATAGAAAAAAGAAAAATAGTAATATTACAATGCAAGGCTTTTCACTGACTTGTATAATAATTAGTAGTTCGCAAATCTAAGCAAAACAAATTAATTTCGGTATTTTTTACCACAGTACGCCGTTGGCGAATCACAAAGTAAAAACACACAGAGTTACACTGAGTTTTTATATTGTTATAATATTAACCTCTGTGAACCTCTGTGCCTAGCTCTGTGTTATACTTTGGTTAAATAAAAGATTCTTCGTTCACGAAGCGTGATACTATGAAAGACGTTATAACGAAAATTAAAAACCTCTCTTATATTTCTTCATTGCTTTTTCTGCATCTTTTTGCAATTGGGCAGAGAACATAAATGTATTTGTTTGCCGTAATAATTTACCTTGCGGATTGAAATAAAAATAACAAGGGTAACCTTCCACAGGGTATTCTGCTCTTAGCTTCCTAGCCTCCTTTGATTTTCCATCAGTTTTATAACATATAAAATTTTCGTTCAAATAATTATATGCAGTATCGATGGTAAAAACCGAGTCTTCGGTAAATTCACAGAGTCCGCACCAAGTGGCAGTCATATATACCATTACAGGTTTGTTTTCCGACTGAGCTTTTACAAATAAATCTTTCCAGGTTCCTGTAAAAAATTTAACTTCTTCACTGGAATTTAAAGTCTTAAAACTCATTCCTATTATAGAAATAAAAAATACGATACTGATTTTAATTCGGGCTTTCATAATATTATATATTAAAATTGAAACGACTAACTATATAACGTAATTTGTTATATAATATTATGCCAAGATGCTTGCCAACTTCAATAAACTTCTATCTACTTGCTTTCTTTTCCCAACAGCTTCGGCGAAAGGTGTGAGCAACAGCTCGTTGCTTACCAAACCCACCATTTTATTTGTTTCGCCTTCCAGCAATTCCACCACGGCACCACTGCCCAATCGCGAGCCAAGAAGTCTGTCATACGCACTTGGTTTGCCGCCACGTTGTATATGCCCAAGGACCGAAACGCGAGGATCGAAACCGGGTATTGCGGCTTTCATTTTTTTTGCGATATCAAAGGCATTGCCTGCGTCATCACCTTCGGCAACCACTATAATAGAAAATGATTTTTGTTTGCGTTTTTCTTTTGAGAAAAAATTAATCAGATCATCTATTTTGGTTTTTTCTTCTGGAATTAAAATCGCTTCTGCACCACCGCCAATACCTACTTCCAAAGCTATAAATCCTGCATGGCGGCCCATTACTTCTACCAAAAAAACACGGTTATGCGAATCGGCGGTATCACGGATTTTATCAATGGCGTCAATGGCTGTATTAATAGCAGTATCAAAACCTATCGTATAATCGGTGCCATATAAATCATTATCAATGGTGCCCGGCACACCCATAACGGTTATTCCCGATTCTCTACAAAATATTTCGGCACCTGTAAAAGTTCCATCGCCACCTATGGCAACCAATCCCTCTATTTGGTGCTGTTTCACCATCTGTGCAGCTTTTGCCCTTCCCTCCGCCGTGCGGAACTCCTCGCTGCGACTAGTTTTGAGTATGGTCCCGCCTCGTTGTATAATATTAGCGACGGAACGGGAGTTCATATCTATAATATCTCCATTAATCAATCCATCATAACCATTAACTATACCTTTTACTCCCACATTATAATATAATGCTGTGCGCACAACCGCACGTATTGCGGCGTTCATGCCTGGGGCATCTCCCCCTGATGTAAATACGGCTATATTTTTCATAATTTTTTATCCCGAATTATTGTAATTACTTATGTTGGATTTAATGCTTTCGTTCCCGAACGCTTTCGGAAACAAATCTAAGCAAAATAAAATGAATTAACCGAATTTTAAAGAAATTTCAATTGCTTGATTTGAGTTCAAAAAAAACAGGCCGCCTTTTTGGGGCAGCCTGTTGAATATTACAAAATAATTTTTTATTTATCAGCTAATTTGATATCGAAGTTCAATTGACCAGCCATTTTGGTGTCGTATGAACCACTAACTGTATTGATTTTAATCAATCCTTTTTTACCAGCTGCAGTAATGAAAGCTACCACTTGATTGGGCAGGGCAGTCTTGTATGAATCATTGTTTACACCAACTGCTGTTTGGGCAAGAATCATGGAGTCATTATTACATTGACCAAATTGCAACGGAGTTAAAGTAGTTAACTTGAACAAGGTTTTATTCAATATGCTCCAGGTTGAAAGTTTGTATGCACCTGTATTGTCATATATTACTTTGGCATCAGCAGAATTTGGTGCAGCTAAGAAAGCACCACCATTTGCAGCAGCTCTATGTCCAAAAACAAAATCTATTTTGCCAGCGTTTTGTTTGGCAGCAGCAATATCAACAGATGCCGTTGTTAAAGCCGTACCCCAAAACTGTCCGTCAAGTGAAAATGCATTGTTCATAATAAAACCTGGGGTGGAAGTAATAGTTCCCCATGTGCTGGGAGTAGAAACGGTTATAGTGAAATCTTTAGTGGCAGTTTTGCTTTTGTTATCAGTAACAGTGAAACTATACTTGATGGTAGCAATGCCAAAAGGAATGGTGTCAACAAATGCATAATTTTGAGAAGTGCCCGTTAAGCTTTCTGATTTGAAATTGGTGGCAGCAGTTGAGCCATATTGACGTGTTATGTCTAATTTGTCCAGTTTAGCGTCAGGGTCAGAGTTTAGAACAACAGTAAATGTAACGATTTCACCGGGGCCTTTGGTAGCTGCTGATGCATCAGGTAAAAAAGCAATTGTTGGTTCCACGGTGTCAGTTTTTTTGCAACCGCTGAACAATGCTGTGCCAATGAACGCAATGGCAGCAAACGATAAAATGTGTGTAATTTTTTTCATGTTTTTTAAATTTTAATTTTAGCCATTGCAAAGATAAGACCATATATCATTAGATAAAAAAAATATTAAATCCATCTCTTGTACCTAAAGTAGATAAGCTCAGCCATAGCAAGTATGAACATGCCTATCAAAACATATAAATACCCATGAGGATGATGCAACTCGGGCATATTGTCAGCCGCAAAATTTCCATTAGAGTCGGTCTGCGAAAAATTCATTCCATAAACCCCAGCAATAAAGGTAAGTGGGATAAAAATACTAGAGATTACCGTAAGCACTTTCATTACTTCGCTCATTTTATTGTTCTGCGAGCTTAAGTAAACATCGGCCAAGGAGTAAGAAATTTCCTTGTGGCTTTCTATAATATCAATTATCTGTACACAATGGTCGTAGGTATCACGTAAATATATTTTTAGTTTATCATCAATATAATGGTGTTCGAAACGAATGAGTTCATTTATTTTGTCACGCTCAGCCCAAATCGCTTTACGAAGGAAGAATACTTCACGTTTGGTATTTTGAATTTCTGATAGCAAAGATTTTTCGGGCGATTTCAGCAATTTTGATTCGAGGTCGTCCAAGCGGTCGCCTATTTCCTCCAACATCGGATAGTAATTATCAACGATAGCATCCATTAGGAAATAAGCCAATTGCATGGCATTGCCACTGCGTAAGCTTGTTTTGCTTTTGCGAAGTTTTTCCCTCACTGGTTCAAACGCATCTTCATCGTCTTCTTGAATAGTAAGCAATATGTTTTCATATACAAAAAAACTCACTTGTTCATTGGTCAAAGTTCTGGAAATTTTATTATAATATAACATGCGTGACACCAAGAATAAATGACTATGATATTCCTCCACCTTAGGTCTTTGGTAAAGGTTTATCATATCCTCCATTTCCAGTTCGTGTAGGTTGAAAATTTTACCCAGCTCGTCAGCAATATCTTTACTGCATTTGCCCTCAATATCTATCCACAGTATCTTGTTTTGTGATTTATTTTTTACTGCATCAGTTATCTGCTCTACAGTCTCAATGGATTGCTCGTCGTATAATTCGCTGTTGTATATATACATCGTTGCAGGTGGAAGTACTGCTGCATGGTAAGGCAAGCCAGATATGATATTCTCCTGTATGTCAATCGACTGTTTTTGTGTTCTTTTTTTTACAAAATTCATAAGCTTAAAGTGGTCCTTTACTAAATAACCTTGACTGTTTTAATTGGTTTATTGATGTTATACCGAAACTCAATATATAATAGTCCAAAAAAAGGCGGACTAATCCCGAATGCTTTCGGGATGTAGTTCGGCATTACCATTCTAAAAACTAATCCGCCACAGGCGAAGAACTATTATAGTTTTAGAAATGATATTATTTATCATTGTTATACTTTTATAATTATCTTTAGAAGGCAGAGGAGTTTACATACTCGCCACCTTCCTTTGATTTTTTTCCACTGCAAATATAATCCTTTTAAAATTGTGTCGGTGCTTTTCTCTTTAATTCTTTATATGGTTTTTCGTCATTATAGCGTCGCATTTCGGTCAACGTCTTATAAACCCCTATTGCCTGTTGCCCACTGTCTACTGCCTACGCTCTACCACCCACTGTCTACTGTCTACTGTCTAATGTCTACTATATTCACTTCCTCTTTAGCAAAACCGCATTCCCTGTTTCAGATAACATAGTGAAATGATTGGTATAGTATTTCATCGTGTCAATATGCTGCTGCTCGTTAAGCGGGTAGGTACTGTAATATTTTTTGAAAGTGATGATATATTCTGCATCGCTAACAGAAGGAAACGCATAAAGTTTCTTTACTCCTGACAAATGAGGCGTGATATTGGAGTGGGCACTCACGATAGCATCGGCAGGAACCTTGCGAAGCAAATCATAAGTTTCTTGTACCATGTGCAAACTATTGTTTTTATTATTGACGAAAGTTGAAACCGAATCTTGAAAAACACCTAGTTCTCCCCGCAGAACTGCTACACTTACTGCAAGCGAACTCAAAATGAAAAACATATAAAAAATCAACCTGTAACGTACCCTTTTTAAAAGCATGCAAACTTCTAAAACCAATAACGACAATAACGGCACAAACTCAATGGAATAATGAAAATTGACACCCCATAAACTGCTATCGTAGCCCAACATTTTTTGCAAATAAATAGGCAAAAGCATCAATAAAAATACAGGTCTAACTAAAAATAATATACCTCCGCACGCCATCACACAAAGGTGAAGCTGCATCTTTATCATGTCATTTAGTGGATCGAGACTGGTATTAGTAAATAGTAATTTTAGTATTTCAATGGGATGCAAAAAAACATATTGAGCCACCTCGCCTGTGGTATGCCCGAGTGCTTGAAAACGCATATAGTGTGCCTGTTGAACGGTATGATTTACAGCAGGTATAATATAACTGGTTACTACAACAGAATATATAATAGGCAACATGATAATGATTGTGTGAAATAGGGGTCTGCTTTTGAGTATTACAAATTTATTTTTTATATGAAATCCTAACAAAAGAAAACACATCCAAAAGCCAATATTCTCGCGGCAGATAAGCATCAGCACAAAAAACAGAGCAAACTTTTTCCAGTTTTTTCTTTCAAATTGATATAATAATGCAGGCACCATCAAAGCTGCCAAAACATTGGTGTGAAAGTCGAAAGAGATGGCTGAATATATACCCCAAATACTAAAGAAATGTAGAAGTGCCAAATTCGCATACAATTGGTTTTGGGTTTTCAACAATACATACTTCCTTATATATACTGCAGCTATTGCCACAAACAGAATCTGTATAATTAATAAAGTATACGAACCAAATATATAATATAAGGGTGAGAGTAAAAATACAATTAATGAAAAATGGTCACCCAAAAAATTGACTACTTTGTCTTCGAGCAAAAGTGTGATATAGTTTTGCTGCAAATGGGCATAATCGTATAGTGCTTTATTGAACAAACCCAAATCGAGGGCCGCGGTTTTAAATAGGTAGTGGTTGCCCAATGACCATGCGGCCAAAAATAAAGAAACGAATATAATAAGAACGCTGCCAAATTTTTTGGAGCTGAAAACTTGCAGAAATATTAGTTTTAAATTTTCCACATCCAACCGTGTTTGTCGTCGGCCTTAAAGGATTTTATATCATTGAGTTCTTTGGCCAATTTGGTAGAGATCACACATTGGTCGATGGGCAATAATTGGTACTCTTTTTCATTATAACTGAACGAACTAAAATGAGCTACTGTTGCTGCGGTACCGGTACCAAAACCTTCGGTAAGCTTCCCGCTATTAGCCCAATCCATCAATTCGTTTATACTAATTCGGGCTTCCACCACTTCTATATTATTGTCTTTGGCCAATTGTATAATAGACGCACGCGTATAGCCATCTAAAATGGTTCCTTCTAGTTTGGGAGTATATAGTTTGCCGTCGGCTACAAAAAATAAATTCATTGTTCCCGATTCTTCCAAATATTTTTGTTCACGACCGTCTAACCATATAATTTGATCGAAGCCTTTATCATGTGCCAATTTGGTGGGCAACATACTTGCTCCATAATTTCCAGCAGCTTTTGCAAATCCCTCTCCGCCCTCTACGGCTCTCACATAATGCTGCTCGGCAACCACCCTCAAAGCCCTACTGTAAAAAGGATTAGCAGGACAACATATAATCATAAATTTATAATTGTTAGAGGGGCGAACACCTATACAATCGTCGGTGGCAAACATAAATGGACGTACATATAGTGCAGAACCTTTATGGGTTGGAATCCATTCTTTATCAATGTTTACAAGGGTTTGCAATGATTCAATAAATATCTCTTTGGGCAAGGTGGGCATACACAATCGCTCTGCCGACACATTCAAACGGTGCCAATTATCTAAAGGGCGAAATAAATATGCACTACCATCGGCATGCTTGTGTGCCTTCATCCCCTCAAACAAACTTTGTCCATAGTGTATAGCCGATAAAGCAGGACTAATACTAATATTTCCATAAGGTTCGATGCTGGGCCTAACCCACTGTCCGTCTTCAAAATCGACCGTAAACATGTGGTCGGTGAAAATCTTGCCAAATGGAATATTGTTAAAATCTAGGGAAGGTAAGCGTGATTCTTTGCTAAGTATGATGTTAATTTGCATCGGCTTTTTGAATGATTGAAGCCGCGAAATTGACCTTTTTTTTTCATTATGCAACCTGATTTTGATACAAATATGAAAACAACTGATTTGCAGACACTTACAAATTTGTTTGACGGCGAAATATATTTGCCCGTCGAACCTTTGGACCCTAATATGCCCCTGCAATATAGTGGCAGTATGGATAAAGGTATATTGATGCTGCTGCCGCAAAAGCTTGATACAGCAGACCTTGACCAATTGCAAAAAATATGTACCTTCCTCAAATTAGAAATGAAGGAAGTGGCAATAGCCAATGTGAATGAGCAAACCATCACCAAGGAAAAAATTGCAGAACTAAAAACCTTGAAATTGATTTGTTGGGGCATCGACCCCTCAACTTATTTTAATTGTGGCTCCGATTTATACACACCAATGGAAATTGATGGGATTAAAATTATATACACAGCTACCTTGGCTCAAATAAGCATCGACAGTGCTTCTAAAAAAGTATTGGCTTCTGCTTTATTAATAATGTTTAGCTAGCGGGGGGTTGGTTCGCCAGTGGCAATGGGGGCTAACGCAAACTAAATATTTTCTTGTCGATGGTTATTCAAGTATTATATAGTAATAATTCAGGGTCTTAAATGTTCCAGAATCCATTTCAGCCGACTGGCCCTATCTCCTGAATCCCGTTCTTGACATTTATTTTTTGCCTTGTAATTTTCTTTGCCCTATTTTTGGCAACTCATTTAACCAATATTATTATGAATAAGAAACTTGTATGGGTTGTAGCTGCTTTAGTTGTAGCAATCGGGGCTGGAGCAATTTACTATTTTTTTGTAAAAGACCGCAACCAACATCTTAAATATATACCTGCCGAAGTTACCATGGCCGTGCATTTCGACTTGAAAAGTCTAAGAGATAAATCGGATTTTGAAAAAGTGAAGAAAATGAAATTTTTTACTGAGCTCATGGACGAGCATTCCCATGATGGCAGTAATCATGAATTCACAGATGTGCTTTTAAAGAAACCACTTACCGCAGGCATCGATGTACTTTCCGATCCTATATTTTTTATGAGTACCCGCAATGATAAAATGTTTATGGGCCTTAGCATCAAACTCACTAGTAGTGGCGATTTTAACCGCCTGGTGAAAAAATATAAAACAGCAGCCGAACCAAAAAAGAGCGACACCTATACAAGCCTCGAACTTGAAGAGGAAAAATTATTTGTGGCCTGGAATGATGAAGCAGCAGTGTTTCTTTCTTCACCTAATTTGATGAACCGAAGTAATAGTAAGGCCGAGATAGAAAAGGTGCTTGATATATATATGACCCAAGAAACCAAAGAATCACTTTCGGAAAACGAAGACTATCATAAATTTCGTAAAGAGAAACAGGACATTGGCATATTTATTACCTATGATAAACTTTTTGACTTTGTAGGCTCGGCACTAAACAGCCGCAGATATTATAGTCAGGAAATGATGGATACCAAAGAGCAGATGGATAAAATGAAAGAAAAGTTTAAAGGCATAAAAGCTGGTCTCACGCTTTCATTTGAAAGCAATGCATTGATGGGCAAGATATTAATGTATGGAGAAAACGCAACTAAACTAATGGAACAATCAGGGTATACGGGCAAAGCTTTGAGTGCCGATTTCATAAAAACCATCAGCAATGACAAAATACTAGCTACTTTGTTCTTCAATTACAATATGGACAAATTAATCGACTACCAATTAGAAAATCCCAAATATAAAGAAGCTATAAATAAATTCGCTGAAGACTTAAATATGACAGTGAGCGATCTTAAAAGTATATTGGGCGGTGAGTTTGCTTTTTCATTGGTAGATGCTGAGGTATTAAAAGAAGAAAAAAAGTATATTGATATAGATCCTATAACCGAAGAACCAATAGATAAAACCCGCACCGTGGAAACACCCATGCCTTATTTTACAATATCATTAAGTGTGAAAAATGACGCCAACTTACAAAAACTAGTAGATAATATTAATAAAAAGATGACCCCAGATTTCGACACAGCCGATGCGGTTCATCATGCAATTGAAAAACGTGGAGCAAACCATTATTTCAAAAAAAACAATGTTGAAATTAGTATGATAAAAACAGCAATAGGTTATACTATTACAAATAGCCCAAAGATAGCGGAAGCACTTAGCAAGAACAAATCACTAAGTAGCGACCCAAAGCTTATTGGTAAAGAATATTTTAACAATAATTCATTCGGATTCAAAATAATATTGGATACTGAAAAATATCCTAAAACTTTTATCGATTACCTGAAAACTCAAACTAGAGGAGAAAAAACCCCGTGGGACATACTTAAAAACTTTAAAGAAATTTCAATGCAAATGCCAGTGGGCAGTACTATTGAAGGCAAGTTCGAAGTTAAAATGACCGAGGGCAAAGGCAACAGTTTATATCGTTTGTTAGAAATGATAGATGAAGCGAAATAATGACTATTATATAATATTTTGAACATTCAATTTGAAAACGTAATACCCATACCGCTTCAAGGTTTTGTGAGCCACAGCAAGGTTTGGAGTACAAATTATACTTTTAAAACGGGTACACATTATTTGGTGAATGCTGCATCGGGCAAAGGTAAGACTACGCTGCTTTCTGTAATATATGGTTTGCGAAAAGATTATAAGGGTAATATTATAATAAACGAGAAAACAAACGACAAAAATTCCTATAATGATTGGGCATTACTCAGGCAAAACAAACTGTCGATGATGTTTCAAGATTTGCGTTTGTTCCCTACCCTCACTGCTCTCGAAAATATTATATTGAAAAATAATCTAACCCATTATTATACAAATGATATTATTATACAAATGGCCGAACAGCTTGATGTGACAAGTCTCATGGACCGCAGGTGTGAAACATTATCATTGGGACAACAACAAAGGATTGCTTTAATACGAAGCTTATGTCAACCTTTTGAATGGTTATTATTGGATGAACCCTTTAGTCATTTGGATATGGGCAATGCAAACAAATGTATGGAATTGGTAATATCTGAATGTCGCAAACGCAAAGCTGGACTTATACTCACAAGTTTAGGTGAATATATACAAGAGGGATTTGACGAAAAAATAGAGATATGATAAAAAGGAAAAACATTTGTAGGATGCCCTCCTCTCTTGATCCTCCCGCATGCTTGCGGGACTATCGGGAGGGGTGTGTCATCCCAAAAACATTATAATATAGTACAATCCCCATGCTAAACAAACTCCTATTTTTTGACCGCGGAAAGCTACAATTATCGATAGTGATTGGTGGAACTTTATTGGGTTTGATATTATTATTATTACCCCTGCAATTATTCCTCGACTTCAGGGAATTGCTCACGCAGAAAACTGATTTGCTCAACCCACAATATATGGTGTTGAACAAAGAAGTTACTTTGATGGGCATGGTAGGTGATAAAAAACAAGGATTCTCGCAAAACGAAATTGAGAAACTAAAAAAGCAGCAGAGTGTGGAAGAAATTGCACCATTTACAGCAAATAATTTTTACAGTTTTGGTATCTTGGGTTTCGGTGGTGGGGTACCCGATTTTCAAACAGATTTGTTTTTGGAAGCAGTGCCTACTAAGTTTTTGGATAACTTGCCACATAATTGGCAGTGGGAACCTGGCAAAGATATTCCTATCATACTACCGACAGATTTTATCAATCTATATAATTTTAGCTTTGCTGCTACACATGGATTACCGCAGGTTTCAAAAACAGTAGTAAAAATGGCACCCTTTAAAATTGTGGTAGATTCCATGGGCAAAAAAGTTGAATTCAATGCACATATTTCTGGGTTTAGCGATCGAATAAATACTATAATAGTTCCTTTACAATTTTTGGAATATGGAAATAAATCTTTTACCAAAGCGGATGGTTTAGAAACCAAACCCGGTAAAATCATTGTGAAAAGTAATGATCCTACCAATGCATCACTCAGCAATTATATTGCACATTGCGGTTACGAAACCAATCAAGAACTATTACGCAATGCAAAGCTAACGGGGGTTCTACGAGTTGTAGCTTCGGTATTGTCGATATTAGGACTGCTCATTGTTGTATTGTCGGCAACTGGATTTTTTCAATTTGCACAACTGGTACTCAACAGAAAAGCCTATGAAGTAAAAACATTATTACAATTAGGTTTTAATCCAAAGACTATCTGGAAATATTATTTCAAAATATTCACTATGATACTTTCCTCAGTACTTGTTTTTTCATGTATTATTATATATATATTTAAACCTTGGTTTGCTGAGTTTGCTGCCAATTATGGATTTGAGCTGAACGCTGGAGTTTCTAGCATTACCATTTTTAGTGGTATTGTGGTGGTATGTATCTATTTATTTTCCACCATGGCTAATTTGTGGCGTGAGATATTGAGGAGTTAATGGATATAGAAAACTATATTTGCCAATTCATGAAAACTATTATACTATTTCTAGCTCTGCTATGTTGCCAATTATTATATGCACAAAAAGCAACGAGAAATATATATTTTGATTTTGCCAAGCATGACATAAATACAACTGCCTTGCGTATTTTAGATAATTTATACGATTCTATACTAAGCAAAAATACGGTTCGCAGAATATACTTATATGGCTACTGCGATTCTGTGGGCAAATCGGGATTTAATGACACACTTTCACTGAAAAGAGTTGCCTCTGTTAAAAAATTCTTTATTCAAAAAGGAATTCACGACAGTGCATTTAAAATTATTAAAGGGTATGGTAAGCAAAAACCACTTAACGCCAATGCTACTGAGAATGAACGTCAAGCCAATAGAAGGGTGGAGATGATTATAACTTATGATAAGAAGAAAACTGAACCGGCACAAAAGCCAAAATATATACCAAACATTGATACGGCCAATGTAAAAGTGGGCAGCAAAATGATTCTTAAAAATATACAATTCCAAGGAGGTATGCACCGCTTTCTTCCAAGCTCTGCTGATGCTTTGAATGAACTATTACAGCTCATGCTCGACAACCCAAACCTAGAAATACAGATTATTGGTTATATATGTTGCCTCCCCGAAGAATATAGCGATGGACAAGATTTCGAAACCGGAATAACCAACTTATCCGAAGCAAGAGCTATTGCTGTGCTGGATTTCTTGGTAAGTAATGGGGTAAAAAGACAGCGGCTTAAATACAAAGGAATGGGGCCAAAAAATAAAATCACAAAAGAAATAAGCGAAGAAGACAAAGCTACAAATAGAAGGGTGGAGATTTTGATTTTGAGGAAGTAAATCAAGGAGTAAGGAATAAGGCCATACGGCGTCAGAACTTTACTCCTTACTCCTCTGCACTAAACCACCTTTGCCACTTGATATGCATTCCATCCATATATCAAACCTATAGTCCCGAGTAATAGCATCATCAGAAAAAATGCCCATTTGAGTTTTCTGTTTTTCATTACCAACGCAACCGCACCCAGCACCAAACATATCTGCAAAAACAATCCCGACAAATCAAATATATCTCCTGCACTACCTAGCTTATCTGCTTTTTCGGTCCACTCTTCTGCTCCTATTATTTCTCCTTTTTTTCCATTCTTTTCTTGCACCCATTCTGCCTCGGGAATTTTTGAAGAACCCTTTAATATTTCATTTTTTTCTTTGCGATATTTGTCGAGTTTCTTTTCCAATTTTGTCTCAAAAGTTTTCATATCTTCAACTTCTGCATTCTTCACCACTCCACCGTCCACCAATGTTTTCACCAAATCGTGTTGTGCCTCCACCGAAGTTTCTTTAATACTTTTACTTTGATACCACTGATACGCCGCAGACTTTTCGTTGATGGCAATAATTTCATCATCACCGTATTTTCCTGCACCCAAATCAATCACCGACAATATGGTCGCCATGATAGCAAGTGTCAACCCACACATCATTTCAAATTTGTTGTTATTTTCCATTTATATATATTATAATAGTGGTGCAAAAATAAGAAATAAGGAACTAGGAGCAAGGGATAAGGAGTAAGGAAATTCTGCGTCAGTTCCTTACTCCTTGCTCCTAAATCCCATGTACAAAACTTTTCATTATTAACTTTTCACTATTAACTATTTTTGCCCCATGCAACAAGCCATTCTCATTCTCGATTTCGGTTCTCAGTACACACAGCTTATAGCCCGCCGCTTGCGGGAGTTGAACATATATACCGAGATTCATCCGTATAATAAAATTCCAACTCATATAGAAAATTTGAAAGGATTGATATTATCCGGAAGTCCCTGCTCAGTAAATGACGAGACTTGCCCCTACCCCGACTTATCTGAATATCTCGGCAAAATTCCTGTGTTGGGAATTTGCTATGGAGCACAAATGCTTACTAAGCAAATGGGCGGAATAGTTGGAGCCAGCCACACCCGAGAATTTGGCAGAGCACATATACACATCACACAAGACAATCCATTGCTTGCAAATATCCCCAACGGCACACAAGTATGGATGAGTCATAGTGATACTGTGAAAGAAATTCCCTCAAACTTTACCTTGCTTGCTACTACAGATTCTATTCCTGTGGCTGCTTTCAAAATTGTGGACCAAGATACTTATGGTATACAATTTCATCCCGAAGTTTCTCACAGTACCGATGGTATGTTAATATTAAAAAACTTCGCACATAATATATGCGAATGCGCAGGCGATTGGACTCCCGAACATTTTGTGGATACTACTGTTGCATCACTTAAAGAACAATTGGGCAACGACCGTGTAGTATTAGGTTTATCAGGCGGTGTAGACTCATCTGTGGCTGCTGTATTACTGCAAAAAGCTATTGGCGATAACCTACATTGTATATTTATTGACAATGGATTATTACGCAAAAATGAATTTTCACAGGTGCTCGATTCCTATAAAAATATGGGATTAAATGTGAAAGGAGTTGATGCTTCTATATTGTTTATGGATGCATTAAAAGGTATTAGTGAACCTGAAGCAAAACGTAAAGCCATAGGTCGAGTATTTATAGAAGTATTCGATACAGAATCGCATAAAATTGAAAATGTAAAATGGCTCGCTCAAGGAACTATATATCCCGATGTGATAGAATCGGTATCTGTGGGCGGCCCTTCAGTTACTATTAAAAGTCATCACAATGTGGGCGGTTTGCCCGATAAAATGAAATTGAAAATAGTAGAACCTTTGCGTATGCTTTTCAAAGATGAAGTGCGTCGTGTAGGGCATGCTTTGCAAATTGACAATAATATATTAAGTCGCCATCCATTCCCTGGCCCTGGGCTAGCCATACGCATACTTGGCGACATTACCGCTGAAAAAATAACAATACTTCAAGAGGCAGATGATATATTTATTAGTGAGTTAAAAGTAACAGGACTATATGATAAAGTGTGGCAAGCTGGTGTGATGTTTTTGCCGGTACAATCAGTAGGTGTAATGGGCGATGAAAGAACCTATCAGCATGTAGTTTGTCTGCGAGCTGTAACTTCTGTTGATGGCATGACTGCCGATTGGAGCCACCTCCCCTATGACTTTTTGGCAAACGTTTCTAACAAAATAATCAACCGCGTAAAAGGAATTAATCGTGTGGTATATGATATAAGCAGTAAGCCTCCTGCTACTATTGAATGGGAGTAAGAGTAGATAGTAGACAGTAGATAGTAGGCAGCCCGCCGCGGCGGGTAGTAGACGGTAGATGGTTTGCAGTATACAGTTTGCAGTTTTATCCGCAACCAACTGCCAACTGCTAACTGTGAACTGTAAACTCGAAAAAAAAATATTTTTCTGACATTCAATAATATATCTTTTTTTTCGTTAGCACTTGTAGCTTCTTGGCAAAAATTACGTTAGTATAGGTACAATTTTTGAAATGCGTAAAACATATCAAACAATCATTAACTATTCACTTTCAACTTTTAACTTATCATATCATGGATTACAAAAAATTATTAACCCTATTTATCGTAGCAGCCTTTGGTGGTGCTGTTGCCTTGGGTCTCAACAAATTAATCGACAGCCCAAACAATGACATTTTGGGCGAAAAGCAACCAGCTTATTTTACAGCACTTAATGGAAGCAAGCTCAACGAACTTCCAGATTTTACAGCGACTGCATTAGCGGTAACCCCAACAGTAGTTCATATAAAAACTACGATTAATGTCACCTCACAACCTCAAGCTCAACAAATGCCTCAAAATCCGTTTGGTGATTTATTCGGCGACAAAAGTCCTTTCTTTCAAATGCCCCATGGCCCACAGCAGGCAAATGGTTCAGGGGTTATTATATCCGATAATGGTTATATAGTTACCAATAACCATGTGATAGAAGGAGCCGATAAAATTGAAGTGGTACTGCACGACAAACGGAGCTATACTGCGGAGGTAATTGGCAAAGACGCTAACACCGATATGGCATTGCTCAAAATTGAAGAAAAGAGTTTACCCTTTATCGCATTTGGTAATAGCGACGAAACCAAAGTGGGCGAATGGGTATTGGCAGTAGGCAATCCTTTCAACCTAACATCTACGGTAACAGCAGGCATCGTGAGTGCCAAAGGTCGTAATATTAGATTGATTGAAGGCGATGCACCCATCGAAGCATTTATACA
Source organism: Bacteroidota bacterium (assembly GCA_034439655.1). NCBI lineage: Bacteria > Pseudomonadati > Bacteroidota > Bacteroidota bacterium. The sequence continues at coordinate 15,832 of JAWXAU010000004.1, forward strand.
AACTGATGCTGCGGTAAATCCAGGAAATTCAGGAGGTGCGTTGGTTAACCGACGTGGTGAACTTATAGGAATTAATACCGCTATTGCATCGCAAACTGGAAGCTATGCAGGTTATGCATTTGCTGTGCCTGTTGAGTTGGTGAAGAAAGCAGTAAATGATTTTAAAGAATTTGGCGAAATACAACGTGGTTTCTTAGGTGTGCAAATTCGTGATATTGATGCGGAGCTTGCCAATAAAGAAGGATTAAAAGACAATAAAGGAATCTATGTGGCTGAAGTAACTGATGGTTCTGCGGCTGAAAAAGCGGGAATTCAAAAAGGAGATATTATAACTAAAATAAATGATGTAGTTGTAAATTCCGTTGCTGAATTGCAAGAGCAAGTAAGTCGTCACCGCCCAGGAGAAAAATTAAATGTGGCAGCACTTCGTAAAGGCAAAGAACAACTATTTAGTGTAACGCTAAAAGGCAAAAATGGACAAACAACCATTCCGGATGCTACCGCTAAAACAGAAAAAGCAACCGTAAAAGGTTCTGAATTTTCATCAATTTCTCGTGAAGAAAAATCAAGTGCAAAAGTTGCCAATGGTGTTAAAGTTTTGAAAGCTGGTGAGGCACTTAAAAAAGTAAATTTACCTGCTGGCTTTATTATAACACATATTGATGGGAAACAAATGTTCACTCCCGCCGATGTAAAAAAATCATTGATTGAAATGAAAGAAGTTGCAGTAATTAAAGGCGTGAATGCTGATGGAACCAAAGGTTATTACGCAGTACCTTTGGAATAAGTAATATATAATACCATTCTAAAAACTACAATAGTCTAAAAGACTATTGTAGTTTTTAGAATGGTAATGCCGAACTACAATACATTTAGTCCCTTTTTTATGACTATTATATAATGAGTCTTGGTATAATACATTTATTATTTAGGTGCGATAGCATTGAAACCCATTGCGAATATTTTTATAACGCCATAGTATCCCCCGTCTCCATTGACATTAAGATAAGTTGCATTGATATTAGGCTTGATACCTGCTTCAAGTCCAAAACCCAAAATTAATGAACCGCTAATAGAAGAGTAAGAATCAAAACCAACTCTCACACCTATTTTCCTAATATCTAAAGATGACACAGTGGCTGGAGGTGTATCATAAGAAAAACCAGGTGTTAGCAAGCAATGTATATACATATTATGAAAGTGTTCAAAACTTTTTGTTCTTCCCTTCGCATCTTCAAAATTTATTAAATTTCTAGATATGCGACTCAAGCCCACCGCAAGAATATTGGATGAGTAATTACTATAAATATGGTTTCTATTAGAATCATCTCCAGCATTAAAACTCCCTTTGCCAAATACATAACCTAAATCTACGCCATATTGAACAAGTATATTTGCCTTATGCCCTATATTATAGGATACGTTAGGCCCTCCTCCATCAATTGAAATTCTTCCATCTTTCAATTTCTCATTTTCAAAAAAATAATAGGAGCCATTAAATCCCAACCAATTCGCAGGTAAACGCTTGTTTTCACTTATATCAAACAGGGCTGCTTTTCTGAAAACAAATGAAGCTTTTTTGGTCGGAAAAAGATGTGCGTCAACCGACAATAACCTTTGCCAATCTTCAAAATAAACAGGTGATATGATTCCCACGCCAACCCAAAGTTTTTTCATGGATTCAGAATTATCATAATTCAAAGTCCACGTTTTTGTTTGTCCATCACTAAAAGTAGCGGTTTGCTTTTGTGCATTTGCTGTAATAGACATTAGAATAATAAAAGTTAAAGTTAATTTACATTTCATGGTAAGGTTATTATAATTTAAGTTTAAGAATATCTAAACCGGAAACATAATCTATAATCTGATTTTAAAAAAAAATATTTTTATAGCCTAAACATGGTTCGGATGTAGATTAATTACTCGCGAATATTGAAAAATAACTTTTAGCTAAATATAAATAATGCACAAAATGTGCATATCCACAACACATTATTTTTACGTCATTATCATAATTAAATAACCTAATAAATACAAATTGGTGAAACTGCAACTGAAATTTTGCGGCAATAAAATAATCAAGTAATTTATTAAACCATTTAATTAAAAACCCATGAAAAAATTTACCAAAATTGTATTTGCAGCTATGTTTGTAGTGTTTTCACTATTTGCAATTGATGGTTGCCAAAAAGAAGCAACACCAAAAAACCTTGCTACAAAAGTCACTGAAAAACCTACCGCATCCGTTAGTGGATTTCCCGAACAATTTGAGAGCGGAACCAAAACAGCTTATGCCGCCGCCAATGTTACTTTAGCCTCCGGATCTTGGAACTTAAGCAATGCACTTATTGGCACTTCCTCATCCGACCGCAAAAACGGAAGCCAAGCGGTTCGCATAACTTCAACTGGGATTGTGAGCATGAACTTTAATGTAACCGCTGGTGCAAGTCAAGTATTGGTAGCACATGCCAAATATGGCAGCGACGGAAGCAGCACTTGGCAACTCGATGCATCGACAGATGGTGGTAGCACTTGGGCTCAAGTTGGCAGCACACAAACAACCTCGTCCACTACATTAAGTACCGCTAGTTTTAGCATGAGTTACACTGGTAATGTTCGTTTCAGAATTAAGAAATTAACAGGCACTAGTTACCGTATTAATATTGACGATTTCGATATACAAGACAATGGCAGTGCCACCGCAACCCGCGACGACAATATGGGTATGGGCAACCCTAGTGGAGCTACCACAAGCACTTCTGATTCCAATAACTATTTGATGAGCAAAACCCAATATACTTTGGCGTACAACAACAGTAAAGCCGGCCCTAAATGGGTATCATGGCATTTAAGTTCGGCATGGAAAGGATCAGCTACGCGTTGCGATTGCTTTACTGGCGATGCCTCTTTACCCACAGGTTATTTTAAATCGACCACTGGTAATTATACAAACACAGGTTTCGATCGCGGCCACATGTGTCCTTCAGACGATCGTGATGGTAGTGCTGCCGACAATGCAGCTACATTTTTAATGACCAATATAATGCCACAAGCACCAGTACTTAACCAACAAACATGGGCAAGCCTCGAAACATATTGCCGCACACTTCTTACCCAAGGTTACGAATGTTATATAATATCAGGAGCTTATGGACAGGGCGGAACAGGCAGTAATGGTGGCACTACAAATACGATTAACAACGGTAAAATAAATGTGGGTTCTCGCTACTGGAAAGTGATAGTAGTACTTCCCATAGGTAGCAACGATGCAAGCAGGGTTAGCACCGCAACACGAGTAATAGCAGTAGATATGCCCAATAACCAAAACGTGAATTCAAATTCTTGGGGTTACTACCGCACTACCGTAGATGCTATAGAATCGGCAACGGGATATAATTTCCTTTCCAATATTTCTACCACTATACAAAGCACCATAGAATCTGCAGTTGACAGCGGACTTACACAATAATATAATAAAATATATACATTTGAATTAATGCATAAATGCTGGCATCTTTACATTAGAGGCCAGCATTTTTGTTTAATATTATCAAAAAAAAAGTTCCTCTCATGAAGCACTTCCCCTAAATGAAAATATACTTAAAACTATTATTGAATAGTATACTTGAATTTGAATGTAACACCGTTACTTGTAATTTCTATAACATTGCTAGTTGTACTTTGAAGAGGATTAAATGTTCCGCTTGCAATAACTTCGCTTCCCAAAACATCAACATCCACCAATTCGTATTTCCATGTTTCATTGGTAAACTTCACAGAAGTGTTTGCGGTAAGTGTTGCAGTTGTAGCATTATCGGCAGTATTGGTAGAGTAGTCAAAACCCGAGCTGCTGCTTTTTCCGAAATTTATTTTCAAGTCTGGAGAATCGCCCGAACCATCCCATGGATTTCCATTAGCTTTGTTAGTAGACACATTGCTCACATCTATATTAGAAGCATTGCGGTATCTACATTCAGTGTTTTTGTCGGCAGTCGCACTATAATTGTCCGCATTGGGATCAGTACAACCCGACTCTCTGCAACTTGTTAGCGAAAGAGAAAGCATGGCAAGCATGCCCATTGTTATTATTTTAATTTTCATAATTTATATGTGTTTATTAGCGTACAAAATTATCAGATGTCCTTATCCACGTTGTTACATAACTTCGCAAATATTTTACATCATTCCCACATCACTTATTGCTATATACTTCACACATTTGCTCAGGCTCTTTAGAAAAAAAAATTATTTTCTTTTTTATTCCCTTATCCATCTGTAAAAAAAAATCGTTATTCTTGCACTCAAAATAACTGGATACAGTGAACATAACCAATGTAATGATTGTAGACGACGAAGAGGATGCTGGAAGCCTCTATCGGCAACAGTTTCGCAAAGAAGTGCGAAATGGGGAATTGAATCTACACATAGCCATGAGTGGTTTTGAAGCATTAGAGATGCTCGAAAAAATCAATAAAGAAAGACCACTAATTATTCTTAGCGATATAAATATGCCTGGAATGAGCGGTATTGAGTTGCTAAAAATAATAAAAGAACGGTGGCCCGACCTTCGGGTGATAATGGTAAGTGCCTATGCTGGAAACGATACTTACCAAAAAGAAGCTCACACTTACGGGGCCGATGATTTCCTGAGCAAACCCATAGATTTCGATATCATAAAAAGCAAAATATTTGTAAGTTGAGAACAACCCCGAAAATTTTATTTGTAGACGACGAGCCTGACTTGGAACTGATGATTAAGCAGAAGTTCCGCAAGCAAATTCGTGATGGCGAAATGACATTGGAGTTCGCATCAAATGGTACCGAAGCAATCGATAAACTGTTGAAGGACCCGAGTATTGACGTTGTTTTTACTGATATCAATATGCCCGTTATGGATGGACTAACCTTTCTAGCCAAGATTAAAGAACTAAAGATACCACATACCAAAGCCGTTATCGTTTCTGCCTATGGCGATATTGACAAAATAAGGCTTGCAATGAATACCGGTGCTTTCGACTTTATAACCAAGCCCATCGACTTTGACGATTTGGAGGTAACACTTAATAAAGCCGTAGCCGAAGTATCGCTGCTGAAAGAAGCGGTTGAAGTAAAACTGCAACTGCAAGTTGCTGAAATTGAAAAAGACAAAGCCATACTAAGCGAGAAATTCAAGCAACAATTTTTGGCAAACATGAGTCACGAGATTCGTACACCTATGAATGCAATTATTGGTATGGCAAGATTGGCTATCAATACATCTCTTAACGAAACCCAGCAAAAATATTTGGATGGCATAAGGCAGAGCGGTGAAAACCTGATGGTTATTATTAATGACATCTTAGACTTTTCTAAAATAGAAGCAGGCAAACTAGAGTTTGAGGAAATAAACTTCAGCCCTAGACAAGTTTTGCAAACAGTGCACGATACCTTAAGATTCAAAGCCGAAGAGAAAAATCTTTTATTGCATACCCATGCTAACGATGATGTTCCCCAGCACTTAATAGGCGACCCCGTTAGGCTTAACCAAGTTATATTAAACCTAGCTGGCAATGCAGTGAAATTTACCGCAAATGGTAGCGTCACCATCTCGCTGATACTTGCTGGCGATAAGGATGGTAAGGCAAATATTCGTGTTGAAATAAAAGATACAGGTATTGGTATTGCCGAAGACAAAGTAGGTGCTGTATTCGATAGTTTTTCGCAGGCAAGCAGCGATACCACTCGCAAATTTGGGGGAACTGGTCTCGGGCTTTCCATCTCGAAAGAGTTGGTAGAAATGCAAGGAGGCACAATCGGTTTGACCAGCAAATTGGGAGAAGGCACCACTTTTTGGTTCGAAATTCCTTATAACGTTGGTGAAAATATTATAAAAACAAAACACGAAGAAAAAAAAATACGCAATATTGATAATATAAGAATTCTATTAGTTGAAGACAATGCCTTTAACCAGATGGTGGCAACAGACACTTTGCAAGAAATGATTCCGGGAGTTTATATCGATGTAGCTGAAAATGGCCAAGAAGCGTTGGACAAAGTATCTCAAACAGCTATACTAAGCCACATGAAATTTCCTTACCATATAGTATTGATGGATGTGCAAATGCCCATCATGGATGGTTTTGAAGCCACTAAAAAAATAAGAGAACTTGCGGGCACCCTATCACAAATTCCTATTATGGCACTTACCGCCAATGCCATAAAAGAAGAAGTAGAAAAATGTAAGGAGGCAGGCATGAATGACTTTGTAACAAAACCTTTTGACCCTGCTGTTTTATTGGAAAAAATAGCTATGCTTGTAAGTTAAAAGCCCTTCAACAAGCAAAATGAAAAATAATATCCCGATAGCCCTTCCCGATAGCCCCGCCGCGGCGGTGGGGAGCAGCGAGGGGAATAAAATAAAAAATATATAAAATGGCACTTACTGATTTATCCTTCATCCAACAGTTTACGGGCAACGATCCCGCAAAAGCAAAAAAGTACATTACCATGTTTCTTACATCAGCTCCGCTGCTGGTTCACAAAATGGAAGAATCACTGGCAAGTGGCGATTTTGATACCTTACGTATCAATGCACATAGCCTGAAACCATTGATTAGTTATATGGGCATCGCCAGTCTCGAGCAACCTATAAAAGATATTGAAAGCTATGCCGCAAGCAAATCTGATACAAATGCTCTTCCACAGATGCTTGAATCATTCAAATTACAAATTGGAAAAGCCATAGAAGAATTAAAAGTAAAAGAAGCTTCGCTATAAGCATTATATTTATTATTAATGATATAAATTTGCTGCCTCATTCTGTATTTATAAAAAATTAGAAAATGAAACCGATAAAAATATTTGTTGTTGACGACGACCCTATCCAATTGGAGATGATTACTGACCACTTGGGCAAATTCAAAAATTTTACTTTCCAAACTTTTGCTACCGGAGAAAAGTTACTGGATAAAATATCTGAGAAACCAGACATCGTGATCCTAGATTACAACCTGGACAGTGTGGACAAAGATGCAATGGAGGGTATTGATGTATTGCAAGAAATAAAGAAACTTCATGAAAAGGCTGAAGTTATAATGTATAGTGGTCAAGACAGTATTGAAGTAGCTGTTGAAACCATGCGTTTCGGAGCTTTTGACTATGTGAGTAAAACCCCAAGTGCATTTTACCGAATGGAGAATATCATACATCGCATAATCAAATTCCGTCAAATTCAGTCGGATGCGAAAAGATATAAGCTAATGGTACAAATGGCTGGATACGGAGTAGTAATTGCCGTTGCCCTCACCATTATTCTTAAGTTGATGGGGATAAAAGTTTTTGGGTGGGTCAGTTAATCTAGGTTTATTGGTCGTCTTATTCGTAGATTGTGTTTTTCATTGCGATTAACACAACTTATCTTTGTAAATATATGAGCAAACACGGCAAAATATTGGTAGCCATGAGTGGTGGATTAGATTCTACCGTTACCGCGGTGATGCTTCGCGAAGAAGGTTATGAAGTGGTGGGCATCACCATGAAAACGTGGGACTATGCCACATCCAATACCAGTGGTAAAGAAACAGGTTGTTGCTCGCTTGATAGTATTAATGACGCCAGAGCAATAGCGGTGCAACATGGCATTCACCACATGATTTTGGATATTAGAGACGAGTTTGGTGATTATGTAATTAATAATTTTGTGGGAGAATATATGGCCGGCCGCACCCCCAATCCTTGTGTGCTGTGCAATACGCATATAAAATGGGAAGCCTTGCTTAAGCGTGCCGACCAATTGGATTGTGAGCATATTGCTACAGGCCATTATGCAAAAACACGTTTTGAAAACGAAAGATATATAGTGTCAAAAGGATTGGACGCTGGCAAGGACCAATCTTATGTTTTGTGGGGTTTAAGTCAGAAAAGCTTGGCAAGAACCATGTTCCCGATTGGCCATTTGCATAAAAGCCAAATTAGGGAAATGGCTTTGGAACGTGGTTATCATGAAATGGTATCCAAGAGTGAAAGTTATGAAATTTGTTTTGTGCCCGACAATGATTACAGGGGGTTTCTTAAAAATCGCATCCCCGGACTTGAAGCCCAAGTAGCTGGAGGGGATTTTGTTTTGAGAGATGGAACTATCGTGGGTAAACACAAAGGTTACCCGTTTTACACAGTTGGGCAAAGAAAAGGATTGGAATTAGCTTTTGGCGAACCTTATTTTGTGCTCTCGATAGATTCAAAAACCAATACAGTGACCTTAGGCAAAAAAGAAGAATTGGAACAAAACGGTATGTGGGTGGGTGACATCAATCTACAAAAATATAATACCATCCAAAAACCTCTGGAAACCATTACCAAGGTTCGTTATAAGGATCCTGGCACATTGGCCACTATTAATCAAGTAGATGATTATATGGAAGTGAAATTCCACAGTAAAGTTAATGCCATAGCACCTGGTCAGTCAGCAGTGTTCTATGAAGGAGATGATGTAATAGGTGGTGGATGGATTAAATCTGCATTCGAAATAGAAAAAAATACAGCACAAAAACAAACTGAATGGGCATAAAGCAAAAGCATATTATATATATTGTTATTCTAATATTTGTATTTGCAGGTTGCCGTTCGAAAGATGAACCGCTTATAGAAACTGGCACCTCCCTTTATCCTGATGGTGTTGGACGAGAACTTATATATCAAGTGGACTCTATACGCATAGATCGATTTACTAGCAAGACCGACACTTTCAAGTTTTTTCTCCGTGAACTCATCGAATCAAAATATATAGACAATACTGGCAAGTCCACAAATAGAATTGTATTATATCAAAGTGTAGGAGATACAGGGCCATGGATTGTGCGTGCCGTTATTTCCAGTCAAAAAACGGCTTACGAATTATTTCGCACCGAGGATAATCAGAATATTATGAAATTGGTTTTCCCTGTTGTTTCCAATAGCCAATGGGATAGAAATAAATATAATACTATGGGGGTCGACTATGCCACCTATATCAATATTTATGAACCCCGAAAAGTAGGGAAATTTTCTTATGATTCTACTGTAACCGTTTTAATTCAAGACGATACCAATCAAATAGAACGGCGGTATCGCAGCGAGATTTGGGGGAAAAACATAGGAATGCTTTATAAACAAACAGATACGGTCGATTATCAGCCAAGCCAGTATCCTTATGGTATTCTTTATCGCATGACCTTGATAAACCATAAGCCTTGATGAATTTGCAAGAGTGAAAAGCGGCTCCTTTATTAAATTTTATATCACGGCGTTTTTGCTTTTGGGTTTTTGTTTGGCAGAAGCTCAATCCGATAGGTATTTGGTTTTGTTTACCGACAGTTTAGAAATAATTGAGAAATACCCTATTAGTCAAGATTCTAATAAATTTATTATAACAGAAATCAGTTTCAATAGGAAGCCCACTTGGGCAAGTTATTCAAGAACCGCCAAACCTCAATTATCTAAATTGGCTACCGATAGAAGAGAAAAACTGCATATTAAACTTGAAAGCTCGGATTATTTTGTTATGCCCGGTTTTATGGATAGTCTATCGAAATACCCTATCCACATAATTCGCCCCAGTCGTTGGCTAAACGGCGTGTTGGTGGTGATATCAGACACCGACGTTTTAAATAAAATTAGCAAACTTGAATTTGTAAAAAGTGCTTTATTCCTCGGCAAACTACCCGATGACTATACCCCTGCTAGTTTCGACCCCGGCAATATACAAACCAAGACAGAAGAGTCAAGCGATTTTCAACGTGCTTATTTTGATAAAGAACACATAAATCCACGTATACAAGGATTTGCTTATGAGCAACTGAAAATGATATTCGATTCATTGGTTGATGAAACGCCGTATCAAAAAGTCGATTTCCCCATTGCTGTTATTGATGCGGGTTTTAGGAATGTGAATCTAATACCCTGCTTCAAACATTTGTTTAGGAATAATCTTATACAGGGAACGTATGATTTCTCATCGAACGATAGTATGGTTTTCGATGATGATGACCATGGCACCAAAGTACTTTCCTGTTTGGCGGGTTACGATCAAGGTAATTTTTCGGGTTCAGCTCCTAACTCAAAATTTTGGCTTTTGCGTAGTGAAGAAACCGCTTCAGAAACCTTGGCTGAAGAAGTTTTGTGGTGTCTTGCAGCAGAATATGCTGACAGTGTAGGATGTGGATTGATAACATCTTCATTGGGTTATAATTACTTCGACAATACGGAACATAATCACAGTTATGAGGAAATGGATGGCGAGCACACAATTATAGCCAAAGCCATTAAGATTGCCGCATCAAAAGGCATAACTGTAATAAGCAGCAGTGGCAATGAAGGTGATAAAACTTGGCATTATATCACAACGCCTGGCGATTCAAAATATGCTCTTACTTTAGGTGCCTGCAACAAAAAAGGAGAATATGCATATTTTAGTTCGATAGGCCCTAGCAGCGATGGAAGAACAAAACCCGATGTGGTTACTTTGGGATATGAAACCGTGGTGTGCAGCCCTATGGGCAATTATACCCAAGCAAATGGGAGTTCATTTTCAACACCATTGATGGCAGGATTTGTGGCACATCTCAAACAAGACTTCCCTTTAATTGCTGACAGCATATTATTTGATGCGATAAGATTTTCGTCAAGCCAAGCAAGTCAACCAAATAATAAAATGGGGTATGGTATACCCAATTACATGGCTGCGAAAAAACTTTTATCTTTTTATCAAAGTTCCGATTACACTGGAATTATTTGGAGCATAAGCAAAACGAATAACGACTTTGAGATTAGAAAACTGAATGATGGTAAAACAGTGCGAGTATTATTAAAATCAGGTACTAAAATTCTGAATCAATTTGATGTGCAAAACTCGTTTCACTTATTCAATACCTACAAATTGACCTTTTCCAAACGGTTGAAAAAAGGTAAAAAATATACCTTAGAATTCATTGATGAAAACAAAAAAACCTTACTAGTGAGCAATTTAATTGTTCACCAATAAGGTTCTATATATTCTTGTTTTAGCAGAGACTATGCGTCTTCGCCAAACTCGTGATGCTTTTTTGCCCAAACAAATACTCCTACGATTATCAGGAATAAACATCCAACAGTGATTAATGCGATCTGCATTCCGTCAGCTCCTACAGCTTGCACTTGCAAAGCAATAAAAAGCATGAGTAATCCAACTGTTTTGGCTTTGGCCACATCCTTAACGCGTAAGGCTTTGTTGATGAGTTTTTTCATGGTTGAAAATTAATTAAATTGTTTTTTATTCTGCTTATAAGAACAACATCAAATGTAAAAAGGTTGCTTTGTTTAATCTTTTAAACTTAATTCAAAAGAAAACTATAATACAGAAAGGAACAAACACGAACTTACACAAAAGCTTGTAAATAAGAGATGTAAGTTTGGCTAACCCTTGCAAACAATGGGTCTAAAGCAATTAAATCGTACAAATCGACAAATTAATTATTTTTTTATGACATTAAAATGACACAAAATATAGACTCTAAACCTTAAGTAAAGAATTCAAAACAATAATTATGCGGGATTATTCTCCAACAACCTCAACACCAATCTGAACACTGATGCCTTTAAATAAATTAACAGTAGCAGTAAAGCTTCCGGTTGATTTGATATCCGAGTCCAAAACGATTTTGCGACGGTCTATTTCATGTCCCTTGGCTTTAAGGGCCTGAGAAATAAGTAGCGGAGTGACAGAACCAAATATTTTATCATTGCTACCCACTTTAGCTCCCACAGTAACTGAGAAATCTTTAAGTGTTTCGGCAAGTTGATTGGCTTGGTTTCTTATTTTATCCAGTTTGAATGACGCTTGTTTGATATCTTCAGCAAGGTCTTTCAACTTGGATTCAGTGGCCATTGCGGCCATACCGCGTGGAATCAAAAAATTATTTGCATATCCGTTTTTCACAGAAACAACATCATCTTTATAACCCAGGGATTTTATATCTTCTCTTAAAATAATTTTCATAATATATTTCTCCTTAATAATTATTTCAAGCCATCGGCAACATAAGGCAACAAACCAATATGTCTTGCACGTTTGATAGCTTGGGCTACTTTTCGTTGATACTTAAGTGATGTGCCGGTAATACGGCGTGGAAGGATTTTACCTTGCTCGTTTACAAATTTCATTAAAAAATTGGCATCTTTATAGTCAATATATTTAATGCCATTCTTTTTGAAGCGGCAATATTTCTTTTTTTGCGGTTCAGCATTTTGATTGCTAAAGGCAAACTGATTTTTGTTGTATTTTGGAGCACTCATACTTTAAAATGTTATGCGGTTTGGGATTCAGCTTCTGCTTTTTTAGCCTTTTGAGAATTAAGTTCACCATTGCGGCGGCGTTGATTGTAAGCCATTGAATGCTTATCTAAAGCTATAGTCATGTAGCGTAAAACTCGTTCCTCACGTTTGAGAGTTAGCTCCCATTTGGAAACAAAATCGTCTTTTGCTGTAAACTCGAAAAGATGGTAAAATCCTGAATTCTTTTTGTCGATTGAGTAGGCCATTTTGGTTAGCCCCCAAGCTTCTTCATGTAGCACCTTTCCTCCTTCGCTTGTAATCAACTGCCTAAACTTGGCAATGGAATCTTTCACCTGCTCCTCACTGAGGACTGGTGTGATGATGATTACTGATTCGTATTGTGTCATTTGTTTTTTTAATTTCTTTTAAAAATTTTGGGCTGCAAAGGTAAGCGACCTACTCAAAACAAACAATCGTTTACGAAAATATTTTTTGCTCAATGGCTTTTGCACATTCGATGTATAAAAAAAATCGAAGCGAAGCCCGGATAATTTATATTTTTGCACACGATATAAAATCTAAAATTTTGTCATCTTCTAAACGTACACATTTTATTACTTCAGTTGTAAGCACTACCACCGTGCTGTACATGTTTTCCCTTTTTGGGTTATTCATATATGTAGGCAATAATTTGGAAAAACACCTGAAAGAGAATATTGTGCTGCATGTTTACCTAAAAGCCAATTACCCTGAAAACGAGCTAAAACAGTTTGAAAAAGAATACCTTTTCAAAGATTTCATCAAGTCATTCGATTTCAAGTCGCCTGAAACCTCGCTGAGAGAAGCCAAGGAAAGTATTGGTGAGGACCTGGTTTCAGAATTAGATTCTAATCCTTTTAACCCAAATTATGAGGTGTATTTAAATGCTAACTCTTCGTCGCAAGATAGAATTGCCCATGCTGAGACTTCCATAAAGGCAAGTAATATGGTTGAAGAAATAAGCTTCCCAAAAAACATAGCCGACCTCATAGAGGAACGTTTTGCTACCATTGCCCCTATCCTACTATTCCTTTGTATTATATTGGCTATCGTTGCCATTACCTTAATAAACCATAATGTTAAACTCAATATTTTCTCACAACGGTTTTTAATAAAAAGCATGCAAATGGTTGGGGCTACAAAAGCATTTATCATCAAACCATTCTTAAAAAGAGCTGTGATCAATGGCGTTTTAGCCGGGGTGTTTTCATCGTTGCTTATATTTAACACAGCATACTTCGCTCTTTATTACGTACCCGATTTAAGAGCTGTTTTGCCCGACTTCAGGACCGATATTAACATTACCCTATTGCTCATATTGTTTGTTGTCTTATCTTTGTGCGGTGTTTTGGTTTCCACAATTTGTACTTGGACTGCAACACGCCGTTACCTAAAAACTCAAATAGACGAATTATATTAATTATATGCAAAAGACTACTCATAAAACAGCTCCAAAGCACCCTGATTATCCAAACTCATTTGCTTTTGGCAAAGCGAATTACCGCTGGATGTTTATTGGCCTTGCTGTAATTGTACTTGGTTTTATACTGATGTACGGCAAAGAAGATATATACGATACCCGTAAAATTATTGTTGCCCCAGTAGTTGTGTTAATTGGTTTTGCCATACAGGCATACGCCATTATGAAAAAATCTGCCGAATAAAATCTCATGAGTATTATTGAAAAAATTATTTTAGCCATCATTGAAGGCTTAACAGAGTTTATACCTGTGTCGTCTACAGCCCACATGAAAATGGCTTCAATGCTGCTAAAAACTGACACCACAGTAGAATTGGAAACATTTTTAGTAGCGGTACAATTTGGAGGAATACTTGCCGTAGTTGTAGTATATTGGAAAAAGTTTTTCCAAAGTTTTGATTTATATATAAAATTAGCCATTGGCGTGCTCCCTTTTGGATTATTAGGACTACTCCTAGAAAAATATATTGATAAATTACTGGTAGGTAATGGCACTTTACCCGCAGTAGTTATTTCGCTTTCACTCATTATAGTTGGTTTTGTATTATTGTATATCGATAGTTGGTATCATAAGAATAAAAAATTCAACCGTACGAATATCACCTATATGCAATCGTTGAGGATTGGCCTCTTCCAATGCTTTGCATTGATACCAGGTGTTAGTCGCAGTGCCGCCACCATATTTGGGGGACTAGCCCAAAAGCTTAGCTGGAAGCAAGCTACAGAGTTTTCATTTTTCTTAGCTGTACCTACAATTTTTGCCGCATCAATATATAAACTTCATAAAAACTGGGATCAGGTTTCTGAAATACCTGATTTTGTTAGAGACCTCGCCATTTGTAATGTTGTATCATTTATAATTGCCTTAATTACTATTTCTGCCTTTATTAATTTTATCAATAAAATTGGCTTCAGGGCATTTGGTATTTATAGAATCGCAGTTGGTTTATTGTTTTTGATTTTCGCTCTTAAAAGTTGAACAAAGCAGAAAATCCTGGCGAAATCATATTGGTTGATAAACCTTTATTTTGGACCTCATTCGCCGTAGTTGGCTATTATAAACATTTGTTAAAACCTATCAAAGTTGGCCATGCCGGCACACTTGATCCATTAGCCACTGGTTTGCTATTGCTGTGTACTGGCAAAAAAACCAAAGAAATTTCCACCATTCAGCAAATGCCCAAGGTATATACTGGAAGATTTATTTTGGGATACACTTCTGCATCTTACGATTTGGAAACTGAAACTATTCCATCATTTGTTACTGATATTGATGAAGAAAAAATTTCTGAAGCAGTAAAAACATTTGAAGGTGATATTATACAAATCCCTCCTGCCCACTCAGCCATAAAAGTAGATGGTGTTCGCAGTTATGAAATGATTAGGCTAGGTGTAGAACTGGAAATAAAACCTCGATGGACCACTGTATATAAATTTGAAGTGCAGAAATCGGGTGAGAATATATATAATTTTGAAGTTTGTTGCAGCAAAGGAACCTATATCAGAACTTTAATAAACGACTTGGGAACAAAACTAGGCTGCGGTGCGTTATTAATAGAATTAAGACGCACCATGATAGGAGATTATAATGTTGATAATGCAAATAAAATTGACACTTTAAATGTACATCGGGGTGGAAAAATAAAAGATAAAGTCTATCATATTCAAGATAGTATATTTTTGCAGAAAATAAATTTTAACAGTGAAGGTCTATTATAATATACCAGACGTACCACTTATCAATAACCCAGTGGTAACTATTGGCACCTTCGATGGTGTACACACAGGGCATGTTGAAATTCTTGAATTACTTAAAAAAATCGGTCACCAAATAAACGGAGAAACTGTTATCATAACTTTTCACCGCCACCCTCGCAAAGTATTGTATCCTGACGATGACTCGCTAAAAATGCTCACCTCCCTTGAAGAGAAACTACAATTATTTGAGCAAAGAGGAATAGACCATGTTTTAATTTTAACATTTGGAAAGGATATATCGCAACTGGAACCTGAAGATTTTGTAAAAGATATATTGGTGAATGGCATGGGGGCCAAGCATTTGGTGATAGGCCACGACCACCGGTTTGGCAAAAACCGTAAAGGCGACTTTAATACCATGCTACAATTGGCCAAAGTATATAATTTTGAGGTGCGAGAAATACCTCCTTTTTTGGTTGAAGGTATTACCGTGAGCTCTACCAAAATTAGAAATGCATTAACCATTGATAATAATTTACAGAAAGCCAATCATTTACTCGGACGTAAATACTCCCTAAGTGGTAAAGTGGTTATAGGTAATCAAAACGGACATAAGTTGGGATTTCCAACCTGTAATTTATTTATAAAAGATAACAGCAAACTTATCCCTGCAAATGGCGTTTATGCAGCAATAGCAAGTGTGGCGGGTAAGCAAATGCAAGCAGTTGTAAATATTGGAAACCGTCCCACATTCAATTTAACAGGTACCGTGGTGGAAGCACATTTATTAAATTTTGAAGGCGATTTATATGGTGAAGAATTGACCTTACAATTTATAGAGCGATTGCGTGACGAACAAAAATTTGAAAGTTTGGACGCACTAAAAATACAAATAGGAAAAGATATAGCAATTGCAGAAAAAATATTTGCGAACACTATATGATAAAAGTAGGATTAACTGGTAATATCGGAAGTGGTAAATCTACCGTGGCCCGCATTTTTAAATCGATGGATGTGCCTGTTTTTGTGGCCGATGAAGAATCAAAAAAATTGATGGTAAGCAATCCCGAACTTATCTTAAAAATAAAAGAACTATTGGGCGAAAAAGCCTATTTGTCAAGTGGTGGACTTGATCGTTCTTATATAGCAAATATAGTATTTAACGATGCATTGATGCTGGAAAAACTAAATCAAATAGTACACCCCGCCATCGAAAATTATTATATAGAATGGTGCAAACAATATACGACAGAAAAATATACTATTAAGGAAGCTGCTATATTATTTGAAAGTGGAACCTATAAAACTTGCGATAAAATAATTACCGTTGCTTGCGACACAGAAACTGCGATAAAACGAGCAGTTGCAAGAGATGGAAAAAATACAGCAAGTATAAAAGCCCGATTAAATAATCAAATGCCGCAAGAAAAAAAAATATCGCTAAGCCATTATGTTATATGGAATAATGAGGGTGATGAAGTATTACCTAAAGTGATGGAAATACACAAGGCCTTGAGCGTGCAATAATTGAAAGAAGTGGGATGTACCAGATTCGAACTGGTGACCTTTACCATGTCAAGGTAACACTCTAACCAACTGAGCTAACATCCCGTTTATACCGAAACTAAATATATAATAGTCCAAAAGAAAGGGACTAATCCCCCCGCATCCTGATAATTATCGGGATTAAGCGGGGCTTTCGGGATGTAGCTCGGCATTGCCATTCTACAAACCAATCCGCCACAGGCGGAGAACTATTATAGTTTAAGAATTGGTATAACATTCTACAAACTAAATCTGCCACAGGCGGAGAACTATTTTAGTTTAAGAATTGGTATTATTTGTGCAAAGATATTCTCTTTTTTTCGATACCAATTAATCTATCATCATATATTTTTGCAGCACATAAAATCAGAAAATGGAAAACCAAAAATCACCAATATTTATATCGACTGATATGGCCATCAATTCGTGGGAAGATGTAAAACCATATTTTGAAAATTTAGCTGAAAGGGCACTAAATAACAGTCACGACTTGCACCAATGGCTGCTTGATAGAAGCATGCTAGAAGCAATGTTGGAAGAAGATATGGGCTGGCGTTATATACGCATGACCTGCGATACTACCGACAAAGAACGTGAACAAAGATACCTCACCTTTGTAAGTGAAATAGAACCGCAAATTGCTCCTTATCATGATTTGCTTAACCGCAAGATGGCTGAATCAGCATACTTGTCAATATTAGAGAAACCCGAATATCACAATTATATAAGGTCTGTAAAAGAAGAAATAAAAATTTTCAGGGAAGAGAATATTCCGCTACAGACAGAAATACAAACTGAGCAGCAAAAATATGCAGCCATTAGCGGTGCCATGACTGTGACAGTGGATGACAAGGAACAAACTTTACAACAAGCTGCAAACTATTATAAGAGTAATGACCGTGCCAAACGCCAACAAGTGTATGAGCAGATAACAAAGCGTCGTTATCAAGATGCGGAAGATTTAGAAGATTTATTTGATGTACTTTTAAAATTGCGACACCAAGTAGCCGTAAATGCGGGCTTTGCAAATTTCAGGGATTATATGTTTGTGGCCATGGGCAGGTTCGATTATACCGTGAACGATTGTGAAATGTTTCACCAATCGGTAAAGAATAAAGTAGTACCTATGGTGCGTGAATTGTTATTGCACCGAAAAGAAAGATTGGGATTGGATAAACTTCGACCTTGGGATACAGAAGTGGATTTAGACGGCCACCAACCTTTGAAACCTTTTGCTGATGGGAAGGATTTATTGAATAAAACTATACAATGTTTCGATCATATAGATCCATTTTTCAAGCAAGTAATCAATACTATGATAGCCCAAGGTCATTTCGATGTGGAATCGAGAATAGGAAAAGCTCCAGGCGGATATAATTATCCTTTGCCAGTGAATGGTTATCCGTTTATATTTATGAATGCGGCAAGCAATACCCGCGATGTGGAAACAATGGTACACGAAGCAGGCCATGCATTTCATTCTGTATTAACTAAAGACTTAGAATTAAATGCTCAAAAAGCATTGACAAGTGAAATAGCTGAACTGGCCAGCATGAGTATGGAATTAATTTCATCGCATTCTCAAAATGTTTTTTATACAAATCCTGATGACCATAAAAGAGCTAGACTTGAACATTTGGAAGGTATTATAGAGGTATTGCCTTGGGTTGCTACGGTTGACAAATTCCAACATTGGTTATATACAAATCCCGGCCATACCCGTGCTGAAAGAGGAGATGCTTGGTTACGCATTAGTCAAGAATTTTCGGGCAATGTGGTTGATTGGGAAGGCTATGAAAAATTCCGCCCTTATAGTTGGCATAAACAATTACATATATTTGAAGTGCCATTTTATTATATAGAATATGGTTTTGCACAGCTTGGTGCAGTGGGCGTTTGGCGTAATTATCTACAAAACCCAACACAAACATTACAACAATATAAAGAAGCATTGTCATTGGGATATACCCAATCAATTCCTGATATATATAAAACCGCAGGCGTGAAATTTGATTTCAGCGAAAACTATATAGGAGAACTTGTTGCTTTTGTTAGCGAACAAATGAAAAGCCTTTCCTAGGCGAAAGTATATATATATGCTTTTACCCGAAATTCAAGTAGCAGATTTCGACTACCTATTACCCGATAGCAGAATAGCCATGCATCCCTTGCCCAAAAGGGAGGAGTCGAAGTTATTGGTATATAAAGATGGTGCTATATTACACGAGCATTTTTATGATATCGCAAACTATTTACCTTCCCAAACTTTGGTATTGTTTAATAATAGCAAAGTGATAAATGCTAGACTCTATTTCAGAAGAAAGACAGGTACTGAAATAGAAGTATTTTGTTTAACTAAAGCTGTGGAATATGAAACCAAATTCAACGAAAGTTATTGGTATTGTTTGGTAGGAAATGTGAAACGATGGAAAAAGGATGAGACCTTACTTAGGGAAACTTCATTATATAATGCCACAATAAAACTGCAAGCTAATTTTATAGAAAAATCCGACAACCAATTCATCATTAAATTTACTTGGAATTCCAATCATAGTTTTTATGAACTATTGGAAATGTTTGGCCAAGTTCCCTTACCACCTTATATAAAAAGACATACCGACATTACCGACCGCAAACGCTACCAAACGGTGTATGCACGACATAATGGGTCAGTAGCTGCTCCTACTGCTGGACTTCACTTTACAGATGAAATTCTGAAAAAGTTAACAGCGAAAAAATGTATTATAGATGAACTTACTTTACATGTAGGTGCAGGTACATTTTTACCTATGAAATCGGATACGGCCAATGAGCATATAATGCATCCCGAAAAAATTATTGTTACGCAAAAAAACATAGACAATATAATACATCAATTAGATTATCAATATCCCATTGCAACCACAGGAACCACTGCTTGCCGCACTTTGGAAAGTTTGTATTGGATAGGTGTAAAAATATTGACAACACAATTTGAAAACAAAGGACTATTATTAGACCAATGGGAACCCTATCAGTTAGATGATACAATTGAACCCATAAAATCATTGGAAGCATTATTAGATTATATGCAAAAAAATGATTTGCAAACCATAGAGGGTTATACCAAAATGATGATAGTGCCCGGTTATAAATTTAAATTAAGCAATATATTAATTACGAATTTCCACCAGCCGCAAAGCACACTGCTCATGCTTGTCTCAGCCTTTACAGACGGGCATTGGGAGGATATATATAAGGCTGCTTTGGCAAATGATTATCGTTTTCTGAGCTATGGAGATGGGAGTATACTTTTTAGGAGCTGAATAATATAAATCACCAGATGGAAATACCAATACAGTCGCCATATTTTTACAATTTTTTCTTACCTACCCATCGAGGCACCATCATGGTAAGCATATCATTACTTACATCTCTGACTCTAAGCCATCTTCCTAATTCAACAACTGTTGGTATTCTGTCAATCGGTATATCATGATTGATTTCCTTTTTGGAATAACCTACGGTAAATAATCCTTTCGTATTAAAAGCGAAATTCTTCACCCTTTGCGGATTTTTGCCATAATATAAACAAACAACTTTATAATGTTTCTCTCTTACCAATTTTGCAAGTATTGTTGTATCTGCAATAAATTGTGCTGTGTTTTCAAAATTAAAAAAATATACAATACTCTTCTTTCTCCATCTCAGTTTTTTGCTATGGTGGGTCTTTTGATCAACTGTTTTGTATTTGAATTTTTTAAGTTTTTGACCTGTTTTTAAAGAGTTCTCATTTCCTGTTGTACTATTATATGTTAACTCCATACTTGTGCCAGATGCAGCAATTTTGGAAATTGCATAACGTATTCCACTATGTATAATACTATTCTCTCCATTGCCTATCTCTATTGCCCCAGCTTCGTCTTCGGTACTTATATAACCCGATTTATATTCACCCATTACAATCATATCTTCTTCCGGTTCATTATATATACCATTCAAATTTCCATCGTACAATCCTATGCAAAAACTATCTTTTTCCCATTTAAAATCAATTGTTCTGGCTTTATATATTTGCAACCTAAACCCAATATCAGCCCACATTAAGGGTCGTTCGGGAAAAGCATGATCATAATATTCACGAAGCAATAAACGGTATTTGGCATTGTTGCTAAAATCAAACCTACTTAAATGATATACAAGCACTCCAGACGTGTCTTTTTCATTCACAAAAGTTAACTCTAAATATTTAAAATATTGGTCTATGGTAACAGGACTTCCATCATCTGTAAAATCCAAATTCTTATTATAGTCCACCCAAATTTTCGTAGGAGCACGCATATATACATTACCCATAACTACTGCCACATAACTTTTGTTGTAGCTGCCTACAACGCCATTGAAATCGAGCAAAGTATAACCACTGTCCAAGCAATCTTTCATATCTGGTAATTTGATACTTACATTTTCGGTACTCGGTTTTTCGCCTACCGCCTCTTTATCAACATTGATAAAACTCCCTTTCAATCTCCATACAGGTGCCGCAACCAAACTCTTGTCAAATTTTTGGTCTTTTGAAAAATTATCTAGCGAGAGCTTGGTCTGACCCCATGTATAATTGGGTATGAACAGTAAAAATAGGATGAATAGGCGATTATACATGAAGGCAATTAAATCTTTTGCAAAGATGCATAGAAAAACTAAATACTGTATCTATATATTTGCACACTGATGAATATTGTTTTACTGGCCAATTACGCTCCTACATCGCTATCTGGCTATGTATACAGGGCTTTGCAGCAAATGGGCCATGCCATTACGTTTGTGAGTCCACAAGAGGGGTTAGAAGATTCTATTGGTTGTAAACCCTTTTTAGATGTGCCGCTGTTTCTGAACAAACAAAATTTGAAACCTGACTTATTGATTGTGGTTGAATCGAGTGTTCATCCTTTGCTTGTTCCATTGAATCTAGAAAAGTTAAATTGCGTTACAGCTTGGTGGGCTATCGACAACCATATTAATTATCGTTGGCATAAAGAGTTTGCCGTATTTTTTGATTATGTGTTTTTTGCCCAAAAAGATTTTACACAACAAGCATCCAAATACGCAGGCAAAAATGTAGCGTGGCTGCCTTTGGCCTGCGACCCAAGCATACATCAAAACAAACACTTAGAGCGAACCGTAGCTTGCGGATTTGTGGGAAATATGAACAAACATCGCCAACATTATTTTGACCAATTAAAAACAAAAACCCATATACAAATTGTAAATGGTTTGAACCCATACCAAATGGCCGATTATTATAATACCTGCAAATCGGTATTTAATATTTCTATGCGTGGCGATTTGAATATGCGAACCTTTGAAGCTATGGCTTGTGGCAGTTTGCTTATTACGCAAGATATACAAAATGGAATAAATGATTTGTTCGAACCTGGTAAAAATATAATTACGCATAACTTAAATAATGCTGCTGAGGTAATCAATTATTACGAAAAAAATTCCGAACTCATTGCACCCATAGCACAAGCTGGTTACGAACTTGTAATTCGCGAACACACATACAGCAATCGCATGCAAACATTGATTACCCTAGCAGGTGGCGGCAAAAAGCAATTATTTGAAACAGATGTATACGCCATCAGAAAACATTATATGTTTAACCACCGCCATTTTAAATCAAACCATTTGGATTCCTATAATACTTTGTATAACCATGTTTCGTTCTTCAAAAAAATCAAATATAAAGTATTATACTTTTTTGCATTTTTGTGGCATAAGAAATATTTGTGGGGAGTGAGGAAATTTGGGTAGACCAAATAAATGTTTCCCGCCGCGGCGGGAAACATTATAGCAAGTTCTTCAAGTTTGAAATTCTCGACAAAATCTTGTGTATCGTTATACAATATTCCAAGCCAATTTTTATTTATACCGAAACTCAATATATAATAGTCCAAAAGAAAGGGACTAAACATATTGTAGTTCGGTATTACCATTCTGAAAACTAATCCGCCACAGGCGGAGAACTATTATAGTTTAAGAAATGGTATAACCTTGCTCAATCATCAAGAATTATATCAAAATAGTTTTCAAAATCAAGAAAATTATTTGGTCGTATTTTCTCATTCAAAGGTGGCAATAACCACTCATAAGGTTTGGTATCATTAAACAAAACAGGTGGTACAGTTGAAACCGAAATGGTGGTACAGTTGGAACCGAAATATTCACGCAGACCTTGCAATGATAATGTAGTTGCCGTTCGCAGAACGGCGACTACGGGTTAAGCAGTGGTATGAATAGACCTCTTTCATAATTCAAATAAGAAAAGCCAAATTATAACGGACACTTTATTTTATTGTAGTATCGCTCGCCGCGAACTCCGATAACTATCG
>JAWXAU010000005.1 GCA_034439655.1 Bacteroidota bacterium
GGACGAACAATGAAACCTTACGTTGCACGGAACCTTCGATAGTTTTTATTGTAGTATGGGGATTGGGTTTAAGTTTCTGTTTATACCGACACTCAATATACAATAGTCCCAAAAAAGGGGGACTAAATGTATTGTAGTTCGGCATTACCATTCTAAAAACTAAATCCGCCACAGGCGGAGAACTATTATAGTTTAAGAATTGGTATTAAATGAGGACTATGATTATTCACACCAAGTAAAATCTTTCAAGTGTTTTGTCATGTCTAATGATGATTGTTCCCTTGGTTATAAAACTTCATACATCACAATTCTTCATTCCTTTCCTCCCGCATCTTTGCGGAGCTTATCGGGAACACAACCACGAGTAGTTTAATTATTTATTTATACTAATTTTAATGGGTTGATTTTTGTCGTCGCTGATATACATAATATAAATACCGTTAAACCATGTAGAAACATCGATTGACGTATTTCCAGTATGATAATTATTATATACAATTCTACCACAAGCATCACTAACAATTACTTGTTTTGAAACAATAGCAGGTAATGACAATATCATATAATTGCTTGCAGGTTGCGGATAAACTGAAACTCGACTTTCCGATTCAAACTGTACATACCTAATCGGGCTTCCTAATGCTTCATGTATACTCTTAGCTACCACTCGATAATATAAGCCTTTAAATTCTAATAAAGGATAGTCTAAATGATGTTTAAATGTATATGTATGCCCTGGTGATAATGCTTGGGGCATTTCTGCAATTGTAATAAAATCGATACCATTGCTTGAATACTGTACTATATATATATAATCGTCCACACTTGGCAAACAATTCCATTTTATATATATATCATCTCTGTTTTTTTCGGCAGTAAGGCTAAGCCACTCAACGGGTAACGCCTCTAAATTACTATTACCACTGTCAGTCGCAGCAAAAAAGGAGAAACTACTGAGACCATTTACTGAAAGAATATTATTGCCAGTGTCCACTGAAGAGCTGCTCAGGAAAGCCCAATTGGTAGTTTGGGTATCTGTTTTTTTAGCTAGTTTCAGTCGGCGTTCACTCGAATATTTAACTGAACCAATTAAAGATGAATCATAATTTAAGCTAATATTGTAGGTATAACCTGCACCACCCGTTGCTAAACAGTGCCAATAACAATTCATATATTTTGCATTGGGTCGTGTGCCACTTTGTGTAGGGTTTGGCGGAGTAGCACCACTATAATACTTCACATTTAAATTTGATGGAACGGTACCGCTAACTCCCCAAGTTATACTACCAATAGTGCGACCCAACCATGAATAAGTAGTGGTGGTGCTATTGGCAGGAGACCCACTTGCCGTGGCATTGGGAGGATCGAGTGTGGTATTAAATTCGTCAGAGCCAATATCGGTTCCGAATCCAAAACTAGTTAGTCGGCTTTCACCTGCAAAATCGGAATTAATACTACCCGAAGCGGAACCTGCGATGCCTTTTCCATTAACTGCCCAGCATTGGGTCCGGTCATTTCTAATATTTAAATTGCCATTGGCTGCATCTGAAAATAAACTGTCGCTAGGAATCGTTGTGCTATTGCTATTCCACGAGCTTTGATCATATCCTGTTGCTGTTTTCCAATTTGAAAAAGTATATGTAGTGCCATTGCGAATGCCCATATTGGTGCCATCACTGATATATAAATTATAGTCCGCTTTATTTGCAGTTCCAGATGCACCAATACCAGTAGCTAAATGATTCCCGCTTCCGCCACTGCGTTTATTATATAATATATTATTATAGCTTTTAGACGTTATAGATGCTCCGCTAATAGATAGCGGTATGGTAGATGCTGAACCACTGCTTTGAGACCCATCAATCGCCAAAGTATTATAGTATATATTTTGTGTTTGGCTGCCCGCCGCGGTTAACCCTATCCCTGTAAGAGCTACATCATTTGTATTGCTTGCATTTTTTAAATATAGTTGGTTATTTTCAACATTGATGGTGGAAGAAGTAGCTGTAGACAATACACCTGCAATGGTAGGCTGACTGCCCGATGTGGCAGTATTGGTAAGTCCGTAAATGCGATTTTTCTTCAGTGAAATAGTTGGATTAGTACTATATAATCCGATGCCTCTCAAATTAGTTTGAACTGCTGAAAGAGTAGTTGAAGAAAGATTATATATGATATTATTATTGATGAGTACTGCCGCTGTTGTCGATGTTGATGCACACACTATTCCATGCAATAAACCATTGGCTGTGCCTGCGGTATTGGTTCCATTAGTACTTATGGAACTAATGGTATTTGTTTGTATAGTATCTGTAGTAGTTCCTGTATTTGAGCTTGCAAAACTAATCCCTTGTGTCTTGCCAGAAGTACCAGTGCCAGAAACCGAAATATTGGAAATAAGATTCGATGAAATACTGGTGGCATAAGCGATACTCACAGCAACATTAATTCCTATCACAGTGGGGTTTGCAGTGCTTCCACCTACTGCTATACTTCCGCTGGTAGCAGCGTGCCCAATCGTATTGCCACTCCCACTCGTATTACCTATCATATGTTTGCCACCCAAAGCATAGATACCATAAAATAAAGGACTCGTGGTGCCAGTCATACTTATATTTTGGATCGTGTTAGAATAAGTATAACAATAGTTATTTGCATCCACCCCACTATTATAATATATACCATAAAAATTTGCTGAAGCACCCGACATGGATAATGCCGAACCTCCACAACTGGCAGCACTTCCGCCAATATAATTACCACTGATTACAAAACTATCTGCATCATCTATTTGTATACCATATATAGGACTTGTAGCTAAAGCAGCGGTATCATATATACTATTTCCTGATATAGTATTTCCTGTGGTTGTTCCCACATAATATATACCCGCTAATGTCCAATTAAATATTTCATTGTTTATCAAATTTACGTAACTAGTACCTCGTTGCAAAAATCCATAGCTTGGGAAATTAGTTGTTCCACCAGTCGGGCTCCTCAATTGATTGGACGCTATATATACACGGTTGGTTCCATTTACATCGGCATATACAATGGCATTATTGCTTTGTGTGGAATTGCATTCTATAATACAATTTCTAAGTGTGTCAGAAATTGCACCATTGCTATACATTATAGTAGCATGACCAGAGGCAGCCGTAGAATGGGTATTCCTAAATTTAAGTTTTTTGGATCCACCATCTATAATAACCCTATCTGCACCATTGATCCGAATCATTTTATTACTCAAATTTGCACTGTTTGAAATGGTTCTTAAAGTGCCATCACTTTGTATCGTAATTTTATATATATTTCCCCCATCATCCAAAAATTCATTAAGTCCATTTGTTCCATCTTCTGCCAAATCGCTGATGATAGTAGCAGTTACCTGACCCGTTACTGCATTGTTATTTACAAAATTGAAAAAGCCTGCTGCACCTGTCAGCGTAGTATAAGTTTGGCCCGTTCCTATATTATAATTGCCACTTATTCCATTTACAATTTTATAAGCAGTATATAATGTTGGAGCAGAAGTTTGAGTTGACGGATTACTATGACTAGCTCCATAAAAAGAGCTATACCAAATATTCCCAGTAATGCTATCCATAGCTACTATATAATAGGCAAACGAATCTCCCACCGCAGGTGTAATACTATTTGCAGCATAATCAATCGTGAAATTATATACTGCATTATTTGCATTGCCACTCACAGAAGTTCCTACTTTGCTAAACCACGAACTGGTTGAAGGGTATGACCTCCTCCACCATATTCTTGGAGCATCACCGCTTGGGTTCTTTACAATTCCGTTGCCTTGATCTGTTATATTAACTGTAACTATTCTGTTACTTGTAAGACTGGTTGAAGCTAAAGAAGTGAATGAAAAAGTAGGGGTAAATATATCATCGCCTGTATCAAAAGTAAACGTGCCCGCATCTGCTCCAATATCTGTTGGTGTTTTTGAACTTAATGTATCTCCTTCGTAATCGGTGGTAGAAATGCCAACTGCAATGCCCATCCCTTCGCAGGGTGTCGTGCTTTGAATATGAAGATCTACACAACAAGAACCATTGTCAGCCGATACTATATTTGGGTTTCCTACTCCGCTGTGCAAATCATTAATAATAGGCATTGAATTATTATACATCGCTTCTCTAAAAGCTTTTATACTTGTATATGCAGTGGCTGAGGCCATAAACAACCTACCACCAATGCCGATGCTGCTACTATAGTATACATTATAATCGCTTGTTAAACCAGTAGGATTGGCACTACTGATTCTATATACTGTATGGGTTCCACTTCCGCCTGAACCATTTTTTCTATTGTTAACAAATATATTGTTTTTTATTACACGGGTATTCACCGTAACACTACTATAAAAAGTATAAGTGGCTGCACTACCCGACGTACTTCCACCTCCACCCATCCACAAGGTATTATGATAAAAATTATTAGTTCCGCCGCCCTCATTCACACCATATAATACACAATTCAAATCATTATCTAAGCCTGATGGCACGATTCCCATTTGCACAGCATTATAATAATAGTTGGTAGTACCTCCTGCTATATTAATACCCATAACTGTTGCACTTGCACTCGTTGATACAATAGAAAATGAATATATATTGTTTTTAGCAACTGCACATCCTGTGGCAGAACCGAAATTACAATGTAATCCCAACACATTAATTGCCTGCGAGGGTGCACTACCATATATATCATGAATACTATTGCCAGAAATAGTATCGTTATTTCCTGTGCTCGTTGCCGATATCACTATAAGTGACGAAGATGAACCCGAGCCCACAGCACGTGACGACGAATAAAAATTTTCTACGTTGTTTCCGCTAATTGTATATGACCCCGTGCCCGATGTGAGAATCCCGCTAACTATATTACTAGTGCCAGTATTTGTTGCAGTAATACCATATATATAATTGCCACTAATAGTATGTTGACCCGAAGCCGAATTGGTGGCATGAATCATATAGGCTGTATTATTGGAAGCACTATTGATAGCATTGCTGAGAAAACTACCTCCAATCGTGTTTCTTGACACGGTCATCACACCAGTTGATCCCTGCAACCATATACCTTTTAAAATTCCTGTTGAACTGGTAAGTGAAATTCCCGTTATATTATTATTGGTAATAATAGAATTGCCCAATGTAGTTCCAGTACTAAAAGCTATAACTGAAAATACACCCGCCGTATTACTTAAACTAATGCTCACACTGTTAGTTGTATATGATTCTCCAATCGTATTACCTGTAGTGCTACCTACATCAAAAGCACCAGCTACCAATGACATGACCGACTGTGTAGTAGAAGCAGAACTAGAAGTAAATGATATGTTACGAAATAGATTGTTTTGAATACTTGTAGCTGTGGCAGATGCGACTGATAATCGAAATGCTCTCATAACACCTGTCCCTGTATAGGTCATCGCGGTTCCACCACATGAAGCACTTGTTCCTCCAAAATAATTTCCGCTTAATACATAACCATTTCCATTGCTGTTCCCATTAATTCGCACCGCCGAAACTTCATTGCTACTGCCCGTAAAGGTTCTGCTCGCAGTTTGATAAAAACTGTTCCCGCTAATGGTCCAGTTTGAAGTAGCACCATTGGTGTATATGTATATTCCAGCATGGTCGGAAGCCGCAGAAAAATAATTGTAAATTTCACAATTTGCAATAGTAATGTAATCTGAGGAGGTTGTGTTACTTACAGCAGTAATAGGGTTTACAGGCAGGTTACTGCCCGAAGGGCCAATCAGGCATGAACCTATATAGCAGTAATCATTTCCGCTGCTTCCGCTAGCTTGGTCGAATGTAATAGTGCCGATGCCAGTAGTACTGGTACATGAACCTTTGATGGTGCAATTTCTCACAGTATCATAGGTTGCATCATTGCTGAAAGTAATACTAGTCGCAGCACTGTTTGTACTTGGATTATCAAGGGTAAGTGAATTACTACCACTATTAAGCCCGTCTATTTTCACTTTATCTCCCCCATTTATTTGAATCAGCGGAGCATTCAAGCTACTTGCTGTTATACTTCTTGCTGCTCCCCCACTGGGTTTCATGGTCAAGCTATTCCACATCCCTGATGCTCCTGTAATTGAAACAGTAGCGGCCTCAGAAGTGTTACCCGTAAGAGAAACGGTAATATTATTCCCACTCTGACTATTACTATTCAAGCAGTCGCAAGCTCCTTTAAGTGTGCTATAAGTAGTATTACAACTTGTTGAACCACTCACCGAGACCTGTGCTGTGCCTGTGTTTGCAAGTTGAATAAACAATATGGTTATCCAAAAACTATTAAATATTTTTTTCATAAGTCAAACTTTTTTTGATGTAAATATAAAACACAATTGCAATTACTGCAAATTTTGCTAAACAATTAGGCGATATTATTACTGAATAGCCGTATTTTTTTAGTAGGCAATTAGAACTAGGCACATTTGTCAGACTAATTGAAGCGGGCAACACTTTTGTTTCGTAATTTCGCACTTTTATTTTTAAAATTTCAGAAATACTATTTATATATGTTAGGTTCATTAGTTAAAGGATTATCCTCGTTGTTCGGCGGCTCAAAGGCTGAACGTGATATGAAAGAGTTTTCCCCGAGGGTGGAAGATATCAATAAACATTTTGCAAGTTATAGCTCCCTATCCGACCAAGGTCTGCGTGAGAAAACCCTAGAATTAAAAGCTCGTATAGCCGAGTATTTGAGCGAAATTGATACCGCAGTGGCCGAGCTTGAAGCCAACCTCCAATCTACTATTGGTGGCGATATCGGAGAGCGGGATGATATTTTTAAAGCCATCGACAAACTTAAAAAAGACCGCGATGTAGAACTAGAAAAAATTCTGGACATCATACTCCCCGAAGCATTTGCTGTGGTAAAAGAAACCGCCCGGCGTCTTACTGAAAACAAAGGCATGCGTGTTCCTGCAAGTCAAATGGATCGCGACCTAGCCATCGATTATGATTTTGTGGATATTGAAGGCGATACCGCTATATATAAAAACGTGTGGTCGGCAGCAGGTATTGAGATTATCTGGAACATGATACATTACGATGTACAGTTAATTGGTGGTATGGTTCTTCACAAAGGTAAAATTGCGGAGATGGCCACAGGTGAAGGAAAAACACTTGTATCTACACTGCCCGCTTATCTCAACGCTCTTAGCGGACAAGGCGTACACGTGGTAACTGTAAACGATTATTTGGCCCGTCGTGACTGCGAATGGAATGGGCCTATCTTCCAATTCCACGGACTTAGTGTTGATTGTATAGATTTCCACGAACCCAATGGCGATGAGCGTCGCAAAGCTTATGCGAGCGATATTGTATATGGTACCAATAACGAATTTGGTTTCGATTATTTGCGTGACAACATGGCACGATCTACCGAAGATTTGGTGCAACGCAAACACCATTTTGCAATGGTGGATGAGGTGGACTCGGTACTGATTGATGATGCCCGTACTCCCTTAATTATTTCTGGCCCCGTGCCCAAAGGCGATGAACAAGAATATTATGCTTTGAAACCGCGAATTGAAAAATTGGTCGAAGCTCAAAAAAAATATATAAATACAGCCTTCAACGATGCCAAAAAATTAATTGCTGAAGGAAAAGATGAAGAAGGTGGAAAGCTACTACTTCGTGCACACAGAGGATTGCCCAAAAACAAAAATATTATTAAATATTTAGGCGAATCGGGAATGAAACAATTCCTGACAAAAATTGAAAATGTATACTTGGCCGATCAACAAAAACGTATGAACGAAGTTGACGAAGCACTATACTTTGTGATAGATGAAAAAAATAACAGTGTGGAGTTGAAAGAAAAAGGTGTGGAGATGATTACGGGCGGAGGTGATGACCCCAACTTCTTTATTATGCCTGATGTAGGTGCTTCAATAGCTGAGATTGAAAAATCGGAGGGAACAGACGAAGACCGCAAATACCGCAAAGAGATTTTGATGCGTGATTTTGCCATTAAATCGGATAGGATACATTCAGTACAACAATTATTGAAAGCTTATACATTATTTGAACGCGATGTAGAATATATTATAGATGGCGGCAAAATAAAAATAGTGGATGAGCAAACAGGCCGGGTGCTTGATGGACGCCGTTATTCCGATGGTTTGCACCAATCGATAGAAGCAAAAGAAAATGTGAAAGTAGAAGCTGCTACACAAACCTATGCGACGGTTACCTTACAAAATTATTTCCGTATGTATCATAAACTTTGTGGTATGACTGGAACTGCGGAAACAGAAGCAGGAGAGTTGTGGCAAATATATAAATTGGACGTGGTTGTGATTCCTACTAACCGAGGAATGGTTCGCAAAGACATGAACGATATGATATATAAAACCACTCGTGAAAAGTATAATGCAGTAATAGACGAAATCGTAAAATTACAAAACGAGGGACGACCTGTATTGGTAGGTACTACATCGGTTGAAGTAAGTGAATTGTTGAGCAGAATGATGTCGTTGCGTAAACTCAAACATAATGTACTTAATGCCAAACAACATCAACGTGAGGCAGAGATTGTAGCCGAAGCTGGTACAGCGGGAACGGTTACCATCTCAACCAATATGGCGGGTCGTGGTACCGATATTAAACTGGGTGCCGGCGTAAAAGAAGCTGGCGGATTGGCAATTTTAGGAACTGAACGTCACGAGAGTCGCCGTGTTGATAGGCAGTTGCGAGGCCGTGCCGGTAGGCAGGGAGACCCAGGTTCCTCACGTTTTTATGTATCATTAGAAGATAATTTGATGCGTTTGTTTGGTTCCGACAGAATAGCTGCTATAATGGACAGGATGGGTATGAAAGAAGGGGATGTTATTGAGCATTCGATGATTTCAAAATCGATAGAAAGAGCTCAGAAAAAAGTAGAGCAAAACAACTTTGGTATTCGTAAAAGATTGTTGGAATTTGATGATGTAATGAATGCTCAACGAGAAGTTATATATAATAAACGTCGCAATGCATTATGGGGTGATAAGTTGGCGATGGACTTAAACAATATGTTATATGATTTTGTGGACGAGCAAGTGAGAGAATATAAAGAAGAAAGTGATTTGGAAGGTCTCAAATATGAGTTTTTGAGAAGCCTGGCATGGGAACCCAGTGTTGATGCAGGCATCTTCAAATCAATGAATGAAGAGGGATTGACGGAGGAAATATTTGCACAGGCAAATGCTTATTATAAGCAAAAAGGCGATAGTATCGCAGCGAACTCAGTGCCCGTATTAAAAAATATATTTCAAGAAAAAGGAGACCAAATACAATTTCTGGGAGTACCATTCACCGATGGTTTACATAATATGAATATTACTGTAGACTTTAATAAAGCTATACAAACTTCAGGCAAAGAAATAGTATATACTTTTGAAAAGTTAATGGTGTTGAACCAAATTGATGAAGAGTGGAAAGAGCATTTGCGTGAAATGGACGAATTGAAAACTGCGGTATATAATGCTACCTTGGAACAGAAAGATCCATTGCTTATATATAAACTAGAATCATTCAATTTATTCAAATCTATGTTGTCACGCATTAACCGTGATGTGCTAGGTGTATTGTTCAAAAGCCAAGTAGAAGGACAAACACAGGTGCGTGAACAAAGACAAATTACACGTACACCACAACCTAAACTACAAACAAGCCGTACTGACAATATCAGTGCAACAGGTAATATACAGCCCAATTATCAAACAAATGAAGAAGCACCGGCAAAACCCCAACAAGTAAAAGGTGTGATAAAAGTAGGACGCAATGACCCTTGTCCTTGTGGTTCGGGCAAAAAATTTAAACAGTGTCACGGTAAGGACGAATAATACAACTACTCCTACCTGTCCATGGTTGGTGGAGACACCAACCAAAACATATATTATAACAATATTATTATATAAACCATGGAAATATTTAGGCACAAAATAGATTTACAAGCCTATCTTAATAAATGGTTTGCTGGAAACACCATTGGTTTTGTTCCTACGATGGGAGCATTGCACGCGGGTCATTTATCCTTGATTGAACAATCGAAAAAAAAATGTGGTGTTACAGTATGCAGTATCTTTGTAAACCCCACGCAGTTCAATGACCCCAGCGATTTAGCCAAGTATCCCCGACCTATAAAAAATGATATAAAAATATTGGAAGAAGCAGGGTGCGATATATTATATAATCCTGATGCCGGTGATGTATATGATGGTGAACCAAGTATTATACATATTGATTTGGGAGGGCTCGATAAAGTATTTGAAGGAGCACAACGACACGGACATTTTGATGGAGTAGTTTCTGTAGTAAAAAAATTATTTAATATAGTAAAACCTACTGATGTTTTCTTCGGACAAAAAGATTATCAGCAATGTTTGGTAGTACGAAAAATGATTCGACACTTTAATATGCCCATCAAATTTTATACTTGCCCTATTGTGCGGGAAGCTGATGGATTGGCAATGAGCAGCCGTAATGTGAGACTATCTGTAGAAGAGAGAGAGCAAGCAATTAATATATATAAAACTTTAAAAGCGGCATCCTTAAAACAAGGATTATTTACACCTGCACAAATAGAAGAATATATATATACCGAACTTCAGAAAGATAGTTTAGTGAAAATAGAATACGCTGCTATCGTTGACCCCACCGATTTGAAACCTCTTATAGATTGGCAACATGGAGCTGTGATTTTGGTAGCTATTACCTTGCCTTCCACCCGACTCATAGATAATGTATTATTATAATATATGAATGCTACCATTGTCATACCGGCCCGCTATGCTTCTACCCGCTTTCCTGGAAAACCGCTAATTGATTTAGGTGGAAAATCGATGTTGCAAAGAGTATATGAACAAGCAGCAAAAGCAACAGGTATTACCGATATTATTATAGCAACGGATGATATAAGAATAGAAGAACATGCAATAGGTTTTGGAGCCAAAGTTTGTATGACAAACACCCATCACCAAACAGGTACAGACCGCTGTGTGGAAGTGATAGAGCAAATTGATAATCGTCCGGACATCATAATAAATGTGCAGGGCGATGAACCTTTTATTAATCCTTTGCAAATAGAACAACTTATATCATTACTACAAAAAAATGATATACAAATTGCCACACTTTGCAAAAAAATAGAAGCCGTTGAAGATATCATAAATCCTAATATTGTGAAGGTAGTAAAATCATTGCAAAATAAAGCATTATATTTTTCACGTCAATCGATTCCGTATTATAGAGATAAAGAACAAATGCCAGAAATATATTATAAGCACTTGGGAATATATGGTTTCAAAACAGAAACTTTTTTACAACTTGCAAAACTTCCACAAAGCCCGTTGGAAAAGGCCGAGAGCCTCGAACAACTTCGCTGGTTAGATAATGGATATGATATATATTTAGCCGAAACTGATTTTCAAAGTGTAGCCATTGATACACCCGATGATGCGGGAAAAGCGTTGGATTTTTTGAAGGGTTAGTATTATATCTTCTACCATTACTCAATATGTTTTAGTCCAACAATCGCAAGAAAAAAGATACTCAAAACCACAAATACTTTTAATTTCGCTTTTGGTTAAAATATTAACCTCATTAGTAATGAACTCGCTAACATTATCAA
>JAWXAU010000006.1 GCA_034439655.1 Bacteroidota bacterium
ATGCAAAGATGTGGGAATTAGTTGATTTGAAAAAATAATTCTTTTTCGGCATTGCGGCTAGTGGTCGTCACGTTGTTCGCCGCAGCGAACAGCATGACGTCGTACACAGAATGACGGTTCTTTTAACTGTAATACCAATTCTTAAACTAAAATAGTCTTTCGCCTGTGGCGGATTTGGTTTGTAGAATGGTAATGACGAACTACATCCCGAAAGCTTTCTTTTGGACTATTATATATTGAGTTTCGGTATAAAATAAAATTTGTTTTACAAATATTTTAGTTATATTTGCTCGGTCTATGAAACAAACCTTCATGGATCAATTTTTATGCTAAAAAACAATACAAAACATGCAGTGGTGCTAGCAATAGCAGCCCTTGCCAAAAAATCAACACACACACACACACAGGCTCAATTGCGACATTTAGGCGAAAGCCAAGCTGGTGGAAATGGAGTGTTTTAATAGCATTATTTATGTTAGTTCAACTTCAAAATGCTTTTTCTTTTACAATATCTGGGACTGTTTCGTTAGATGATGTCAGGAATAAACCACTATATGGTGGTGGTAACCCTATTACATTAATGGAAATTCCTACCAATCAAACTTGCTCATTATATTCATCTTCTTATCCCACCAAAGAAATACTCAAATTTGCAAAAGATATAGGATATATAAAAATAAATAAAGGAGCAAAACTTTATATTACTGACGGAGTACTGACATCGGCAAACAATACTGCTGATGATATGTGGTATGGAATATATGTAGATGGAACCTCCACAGCAGTACAAAATACCAGTTTAATTAATACAAATACGCAAGGATATTTATTTATGGAAAGAGTTGAGTTGAAACATGTAAAGAGAGGCTCATCTAGTAGTGCAACTCCTAATAGTATTTGCAAGGGTGCCATCACTGTTAATAGTGGAGGAATAATTAGAATTTACAAATCAACTCTTGATGATAATGAAGTTGGTATTCACTTTGAACCTTATGCTAACTCCAATATTAGCATGGTTCATTACATCACTTTCCAAAATTCCAATTCCTTTGCCACTGACCTAACTTTTAACCAAGCCTATAAATATACTGATAGGTATGTTGAGATTGACCAATGTGTAGATATAAAAATGGCCAATGACCATTTTCTGTACAATACAAGCTATTGGAGTGGTTCAACCTATTGGGCTATGGGCATTTATAGCTTAGGTAGCAGTTTTTCGTGTTTTGGTTGCGACTTTAATAGCCTTTACTATGGAATATATAGCTCATCATTAGGTGGAACTTACGGAATGCATATTGACATATGTACGTTTACTGAGAATGATAAGGGAATATATATATCAAGCGGAGCAAAAGAAAGAATATATAGGTCTACCTTTAATTATGATAGGAATAACTCACCCCGAAAACGTGCGGGTATTTATGTTTATTTATCACAAGGTATTGACATATATGGCAATACATTTAACTGCAATTACTTAGATGCGGCAAGTCATAATTCAAATTTAGATCAAGAATTGCTTTATAGTCCTTCTAATCCTTTTTTTGCAGACATAAATTTTGGGGGCTTGGATCCTAATCCCAATACTTGGGCTTTTACCAGAAAAATATATAAGAATAAACATTATAATACCGGCAATTTTTGGAATATTGGAATTATGCTTGTTCTTGACTATCAAAAATTATTGATTGAGTGCAATGAGTACAATGATATGGCTGCTGATTGGTTAGTGTATTCAAATAATGGCACTGGTTCATCAGATTTTGTTCAGGGTTCGAGTAGTTTTGCAGCAGGTAATACATTTTCAAACCAGGAACCAGTGAATGCTGATAACTGGCGTTATTTGAATGGCAACCATCAAACAGGCTCTCCTTTTTCTACCACCTACGATTATTATTATTATAGCCGTCCTGGGGGGAGAGTGAATCCCGCAGAAGTTATTACGGGAACTTCCATGGGCTTGGGTATAAATTCATATACTGCAGCCGCTGATAATGGTTGTTCAGATTATAATTTAGATGGGCCATGGAATTTCTTAAGCAAAGAAACAGTATTATTAATTGCGTTGAATAAAGCAACAAATGATAAGCAAGTAGGTGATTTGTTAAGACAATTAGTACTGTATTATCAGGAATATAACGAAATAGGTAAAGCTATCGATTTAATGAAAAAGTATAATCAGAATGGGGTTGCTGATTTCGAAATCACCAAGTTATATATTCAGCAAAAAAATTATGCCGATGCCACCGAATGGCTATTAACAGTTAAAACAAGTAATGAACATGCAGTAATGCTGAAGAGGTATTTCAACGTCGTATTAGGTGTTTTATTAGATAAAAGGGTATACCGTCAACTTACAAAAAAAGAAATTGAAGAGCTAGAAAAAATATATAATACTTGTACCCTTGCTGGAGTGTATGCTAACGAAGTATTGAACTATGGTACAGGAAAAAATTATCCAGAACGAAACTGCATTAGTGGTTCTGCTACTGGTGTATCACCCACAGTAAATAAAAAGAAATTAAAAATATATCCTGTTCCTGCTTCAGAATATTTTATTGTAGATAATGATGCAGGGTTAACCACTGCGAATATTAGTATATTTAATATTATAGGCAAGAAGGTACTCACTCAAAAACTTGAGGCAAATAGAATGGTGAATTGCCAATCATTGCCATCTGGTATTTATACCTATTCAATTACAAGCGATACAAATACTTTTTCTGGAAGTATTCAAATAGTTCGATAATAAATTATGAAATTGGGTGGATAAATTTATCCACCCAGTTTTTTTACAATGAAAAGAATTCTGTTCGTAACACTAGCTTTGTATTGCTATAACTTGACAGCACAAGATTGGCAGTGGTGCGATTTATATAAGAAGCATACAGATGGAAATAGCTATTACGATTATAATTCAGCTACAGAATTTAAGTATAAATTAGACAAATATGATAACTTATATGGTTTTGTGCAACCCTATACCATTAGCGACGAAGTGGGGAAAAACAAAAAAGATTCTTTTATTTATGAAACTTTTGTAAAACTGGGAAGTGATGGTAATGAGGCTTGGAGATTTGAGCTCATAGCTAAAAATGTCCAAAAATCACAATTTTTTTTACCCAACGATACAGAAATATATATCTTTACTAATTATAGACCCAATCCTTTATATGCAAACATTTATAATAATTACATATATGCTGGTAAAATACAGCTTATAAGTGTGTCAAGTAATTTCCCTAGTTTCTATAATCTTGCATTAATAGTACTCAACACTAAAGGTGAATTTAAATATTTTAAAAATTTGTTTATTGATATACCTAGCAGCAGTCATGAACCTCAAATGGTTTTTCTAAATAATAAGTTTTATTTGGCTTTAGAAAATTTTCATTCTACAACCTCTGTTACTTGGAAAATTTTGAACTCAAATAATGATACTATAACATCAATAATACCTGAAACCAACCGTAAAATATTGTTTCAAATGGATTCGGTGTTTAATATTAGCCCTGTTTTTTTTGATACTGCAAGTATACCATTTGATATAGTAAATTACGATGATAAAAATATTTATTTTTTACATTATAAGAGTACTAATGATAGACATATTTCTATTATGGAATTTAATACAGTTTCTAATAAAGTAACAGAGTATAATAATAGTATATATATATCGTCTTTTGGGAAAATACGTTATGATACTGCAAGTTATATTGCCTGGGTTAGCTCAAGGGGCAATACAGATACTGTTACCATTGATAATGTGCCATTACCTCTTGATATTACCACCAATACAAATTATTATTTACTAAAATACGAACATAATTATAAGCTTAAAAAGTATAAGCATATAGCCATACCAGATAATTTTATATTTGGTATTAGGGGGGGCGTGCATACAGTAAAAAATTATGGTCAAGTTTTTATATGTTACTATAAGAATTTAACAGATTCTATTCTTAAAATTGATAATATAAAATTTCCAATCAATAGAGCTGGTCAATATTTTATTATGATTATCGATACGGATTTAAATATAATTAAAATAAATTTTTTGAATGCACATATTAATAAACTACCCAATAAAAAGTACGCACCGTTATTGAAACCAACAAATATTTTAGCTGGCAATTGTGGCAATGTTTATTTATTCACTATCGCCTTTGTTAATTATGAACAAAAAGAGCCAGATAGCACAACCTATAATACACAATTATATATGGGCAAACAGAAATTTGATATTAGCTTGTTAAATAATAGTGCTAGTTTATTTTTGTTTAAATATAATATAGATACAGCAGGGTTCACCTATTCAAATACATGTGAAGGCATTAAATTAAAACAAATTTTCGCAAAAAAATATAATTCATTTGCCTGGTATGCAAATTATAGTTTAATAGGTGTTGGCGATTCAATAGTGCACAGGTTCAATAATCATGATTCTTTATTAATTACCTGTAAGGCATCATCCAATATTGGATGTAATACTGTTTTCTCAGATTCAATTTTTGTAATTGATATTAATCCTCATATTGTACATTTAAAAACAATTACTGATACTTTTTGCGAGTTTAATATCTGTCATTTTAAAGATTCTTTTTATACAGATACTGCAACTAAGTTTACATGGCATTGGTTTTTTGGAGATGGCACGGACAGTATTGTAAGTTCAAATATTCGCGATATGGGAAGTATTAATCATATCTATACAAAATCAGGTAATTATTCGGCTAAGTTACTTTTCAATAACGGCTTTTGCACAGATACTTTTACTAGTAAACAGCCAATATATATTACTCCTGCACCTCAGCCTGGCTTTCAAATAAGCCCCAATAATGGTTGTGTTCCTCAGTTGTTTAATTTAAAGCCTTTATATAGTGATACGATTGTATCGGAGAAATATTTTATATATAACAGTGTAAATAATTTGATAGATAGTTTTGCATACAAGCCTAATTCACCATCAATTCCGATAGGTTTCAAATTTAACCAAAAAGATACAGGTACAATTTTTATAAAGCAATTTTTAAATGGCACAACGGGTTGTATAACACAAGATAGTGTTTCCATAAGATTAAATACGCGTCCTTATTTAAAATTGTTTAACGATACATTTATCTGTAGTAATGAGGTATTACAGCTTTCAGGAGGTGATGGACCCTATAAATATTTATGGAATACCCGTGATACCACAAAAGATATTATCATAAACATGGCAGGAACTTATTGGATAAAAGAAACAAATGGTGGTTGTGAAGTGAGCGATAGTATTATAGTAAGTCAAGATTTTAATGAACATTGCAAATTTAGTATATCAATTTTTCCTAACCCTTTTGGCTCCGAATTTAATATTGCTATCTATTCCAGAACCCTGCAAAACGTAAACATTCAATTATATGAAACCACAGG
Source organism: Bacteroidota bacterium (assembly GCA_034439655.1). Classification (NCBI taxonomy): domain Bacteria; kingdom Pseudomonadati; phylum Bacteroidota; species Bacteroidota bacterium. The sequence continues at coordinate 5,416 of JAWXAU010000006.1, forward strand.
AAAACAGGTAGCTAGTTATAATAATATAACTGTGAACCAGTTTGCTACATTAGCAGTGAATTCAAGTGACCTAGCTGCGGCAATGTATATTTTGCATATAACAACTACTGATAAAAAATTTACTTATAAGGTTGTTAAACTATTAGAGTAATTCTCAAACATATTATATATATTATTGTGATGCAAAGATGTGGGAATTAGTTGATTTGAAAAAATAATTCTTTTTCGGCATTGCGGCTAGTGGTC
>JAWXAU010000007.1 GCA_034439655.1 Bacteroidota bacterium
ATGCAAAGATGTGGGAATTAGTTGATTTGAAAAAATAATTCTTTTTCGGCATTGCGGCTAGTGGTCGTCACGTTGTTCGCCGCAGCGAACAGCATGACGGTTCTCCTTCCAAAACTATTATACCAATTTCCCTACCACATCAAACTTATCAAACACAGTTTCCGTATGCGGTGCATCTTTTAGCTCGGGCGTGAGGTCTTGTCCTGCCCAGTGTTCGTAGTGTTTTCCCATTTGCCACAATCGGCTGCGGGTAACATCATATATCAAACCTTTATACGCAACCCACACTTCTGGTTTGTCCTGACCGTTTCGAAGTGCAAGTTGGTTTTTAGTATATTCGGGTAAATTATTAATTTCCATTATACCGTAAATGTCAAACCTTCTAAGGCCAAATCAGCATTTACAAATTCGGTACGTGCTTCTTCTATCATAGGTTCCAAGGTTTTGTAGCGTGCCGAAAAATGTCCTATAATAAGTTTGCCTACTGCCGCTTGCTTGGCAATGGCACCAGCCTGCAGTGCAGTGGTGTGAAAAGTTTCATTGGCACGTTCGAGCATCTCGTGCAAAAAAGTAGATTCATGATATAATAAATCAATACCTTTTATATATTTCACCAAGTCCTCATCATATATAGAATCGGAAACATAAGCATACGTTTTTTCTGGCTGTGGGTCATAAGTAAGTTCTGCATTTGTAATCGTATTTCCTTCGGGTGTTATATAATCATTCCCATTTTTAATACTGGGGTATTCTATAATAGGGATATTAAAACTTTCGCATACGTTTTTGTTTATTTTTCGCAGACCTTTTTTTGTTTTGATAAGAAAACCGGTGCATATAATTCGATGCTTGATGGGGAAACTATATATATCATACTTGTCAGAACTATATACATTTTGAATTCCATCCATTTTGGTTTCTATATAATGCAATGGGAATTTGATATGTGTTTCGGATACTTTGCAAAAATATTCCAAAAATTGTTGTAATCCTGGAGGCCCAATAATGTCGAGCGGTTCCGTGCGTCCATTCAAACTTAGAGTAGATAATAATCCGGGCAGTCCCAAAAAATGATCGCCATGCAAATGGCTAATCAATATTTTAGAAATACGGCCAAATTTAATATGATATTTAAAAATTTGATTTTGGGTTCCCTCACCACAATCAATCAATATATACTTATCGTTTATGTTAACCACCTGCGACGATGGATGCCTGTCAGGCGTGGGGCTTGCCGAGCTACAGCCCAATATTGTTACCTCGAAAGTATTAATCACATTTTAATAATTTTGCCAGCAAATGCTCCATTTGTTTTGATGATATACAAACCCGAATTCCATATTTTGGTATCGATATTTACTTGGTTAATTCCTGGGTTCAATTGCAAATTCATATCATATACTGCTCTACCATGCACATCGAAAATCTGCACACGACTTTTTTCAGATTTTTCATTTTGAATTTCCAAATTCACGTGTTGGTCGAACGGGTTTGGCGATACATTCATATAATTTGTGTGCTCACGAACTAAAATGCCGTTTGCTCCGTCCACATAGAAATTCCAAGTATTTGCAAAATCCTGGTGCCTGTAAGGGAAAGGTGCGGGCATAGGAAAATGTGCCGTTACGGTGATAATCATTTTATATTTCCCCGCAGTTCCAGTTGGTGGTGTGCCTGATAAAGTGAGGCAACCATTTTCGCCGCCCAAATAGGTGCAACCAGGTTTTCCACATTGCCAAGTAATGCTTTTGGGCAGGCTATCAATAGCTTTAATGGTTAGAGAATCGAAAGTTACCTTTTGCGAAAAAACGGTGGTGTCGGTGGGAAATTTGAATTGTATTACTTGGGAATAGCTTACTTGCTCCATGGCATGAGGAATCGTGTCAGGCTTAAATCCTGGACTTTTCAGGGAAGTGTCTACACTACATTGTGCCTGAGCATAATTTGTAAACAAAACGGCAATAAAAAATAAAATTGCAAATAGTTTTTTCATCAGAAATAATGATTAGTTTTGGGTGAGTGCTACTTTTGCAGCAAATATTTTTAACTCGGCAAATATAGAAACAATTACTTCATGAACAAAACAGCATTAATTACAGGAGCATCATCGGGAATTGGAATGGCTACCGCGAAACTTTTGTCAACCGCAGGTTACCGACTTATTCTCGCTGCCCGCAGAGAAGAAATATTGCAAAAGCTTGCAAGCGAATTGCCTTCAGAAACCCTCGTCATGAAGCTAGATGTGAGGGACAAAGCTGCCGTTTTTGCAGCGATAGAAAAGTTGCCTGTTGAATGGAAAGAAATAGATATATTAATTAATAATGCGGGCCTTGCAAGTGGAATGAGTACCATTGATAAAGGCGATATCGAGGATTGGGAAAATATGATAGATACCAATATTAAAGGACTATTATATATTACCCGAGCAATACTTCCTACAATGGTAGAAAGAGGAAATGGGCATATCGTAAATATTGGTTCAATAGCGGCCAAAGAGGCTTATGCCAATGGAAATATATATTGCTCAACCAAAGCTGCGGTAGACATGTTGAACCGCAATATGCGAATTGATTTATTGAACTACCCCATTAAAGTAACAGCCATACACCCAGGTGCTGTGGAAACGGAATTTTCCATCGTCCGTTTCCATGGAGATGAAGAGCGTGCCAAAAAAGTATATCAAGGTTTTGAAAGTTTAGTTGGCTTCGATGTGGCTGAAGCTATATTATTTGCCATCAACAGACCCGCTCATGTAAATATTAACGAACTCACGATAATGCCCACTGCACAAGCAGTTGCAGGTGTGATTCACAGAAGATGAAAGGATAATGGTTAATGATGAATGCAATAATGTGTTTATACTTTCGTCTAATATCTTTCGCCTGTTAACCAAACAAGTCTTTCTACTATCTACTCCCCACTGCCCGCCGCAGCGGGCTGTCTACTGTCTACTGACTACTTTTATCTTACTTCTTCGACAGAGTATATCTATCTATAGCCGTATTGGTTGTAGGGGTCCCGCCACTGCTGCTCGAATTCGTTATGGTGTAAACCGATTCCCATACTTGTTTCTTTTTCTCGTTGGTAGTAACCTTATAATGCTCCTCTCCTCCATTCATATATAGTGTAACCGACTGCGAGTTATTAGTCCAATAGAATGAAGATACATTCGTATTGGTGAAATTTCCTGCAGCAGTAGGAGTTGTAGCAACGCCCGATCCATCACTTTTAAATTCAAATGTCCCAGCATTGGCATCTGTTTTGGTTTGTGTGCCGGTGCTCGAATATTCATGGGCATCAATATTCCATGTGCCTTCAAGCCTGTTGGCCAATTTGGTGGTTTTGGTGCACGACATAATAAATAGTGCCGACAATAAAAATGTAGTAGTAAATAGTGTTTTCATGTATCAAATAGGTTAATTTTTCTCGGCAAATATAGTTTTGAAATGGACTTGGTAAAAAAATCAAAGAAAAAATAAACTTCAATTTATGTTTTTTACCTATTTAATTTGCACCCGAATAAAAAAGAAATTCGGTGAAAATAGGAATACTCAAAGAAACAAAGCCCGGAGAAAAGCGGGTGGCCTTATCGCCTACTGTGGCAGGGCAGTTAATCAAAAATGGATTTGAAGTTTTAGTTGAAAGTGGTGCAGGCACAGCCTCGTCATTCGAAGACCCTGTTTATGAAACTGCAGGTGTAAAAGTGGTGAGCGACAAAAGCCAACTGATTAGTGAGGCTGATGTGGTAGCTAAAGTGAACCCTTTCGCTGATGACGAAATTGCTCAGCTAAAAAATGGACAAATCATTTTTAGTTTGATGTATCATTTATCAAATCCGGAATTGATTCAAAAGCTTAATGGCAAAGGCGTTTCTGCCTTTTCGATGGATGCAATACCACGTATTTCAAAAGCACAAAGCATGGATGTATTAAGCAGTCAAAGTAATTTGGCAGGTTATAAAGCAGTGCTATTGGGTGCAAATCAGATGACCAAAATTTTTCCTTTGATGATGACTGCGGCGGGGACTATTATCCCTTCTAAAGTTTTGATTTTTGGTATTGGTGTAGCAGGATTGCAAGCCATAGCAACGGCCAAACGCCTTGGTGCACAAGTAGAAGCTACCGATGTGAGACCAGAGACCAAAGAGCAAGCAGAAAGTTTGGGAGCAAAATTTATTGAAGTAAAATCGGATGGCGTGAAAGCTGAAGGTGGATATGCCAGAGAAGTTTCGGAAGAGTATCAGCAAAAACAGAAAGAAGCCGTGAACAAATCTTTATCACAAGCCGATTTGGTAATTACCACAGCTCTTATTCCAGGCCGTAAAGCACCAGTGCTTATTACTGAAGAGCAAGTGAAGTTAATGAAATACGGGGCAGTAATTGTAGACATGGCTGCCGAGCAAGGAGGCAATTGCGAAATCGCAAAAGCCGATGAAATCGTATTTAAACATGGAGTATATGTAATAGGAACTACAAATTTGCCCAGCACACTTGCCACAAATGCGAGTGAATTATATGCAAAAAATTTAAGTACTTTTTTACAATATTTGGCTACCAAAGATGGTTTCAAATGGGAAATGGAAGAAGAGATTACCAAAGGAACTTTGATTTGTCACGGAGGAAATATATTAAAGAGTTAAGTTGATATTATATAATATATTAAAAAGTTAAAATAAAAATTATGGAAAGTATTATAAATTTTATAGGTAGCAACATTCAAATGTTTTACATCGTTATTCTCATGATTTTTGTGGGGATAGAAGTGATTGGTAAGGTGCCAGCGGTACTTCATACACCTTTGATGTCAGGAGCAAATGCGATACATGGCGTAGTTATTATAGGAGCTATATATGTGATGTTACATACTGATCCCGATAAGATACTTCCATTGGTATTAGGATTTTTGGCAGTAGTGTTGGGAACATTAAATGTAGTGGGAGGATTTGTAGTTACAGATAGAATGTTGGAAATGTTTAAAAAGAAAAAATAAATACTAAAAAAAAATGGATTTAATTACTCAAGGAACAGGTATGAACATGCAATATGTTTTAGATATTATATATTTATTCGCCTCAGTAACATTTGTTATTGGTCTAAAAATGTTATCTCACCCAGCCACAGCTCGTCGTGGTAATCTTATTGCGTGTGCTGGTATGTCAGCAGCAATAATAGGAACTATATTAATTCACGATAACAAAGTTCAACCTATTATATATACTTTAATCCTTTCAGCAATTGGCCTTGGAACTATTGCTGGTTGGCTGACGGCCAAAAAAGTGCAAATGACCAAAATGCCCGAACTTGTTTCGATATTCAATGGAATGGGTGGAGCTTGTGCCGCGTTAATTTCCTTGATTGAATTTCAACATATGAGCCATGAAGTTGCTCTTAGCCTGCCAGAAGATGGTGGAAATATGATGATGCAATTGATCGAAACGTTTAAAAATTTAGCTCAGCAAGGCGGCATGGGGCACACCGCAAAACTCGCTATGATAATGGCGGGCCTTGTGATAGGTTCAGTTTCATTTGCAGGTTCTATTATAGCTTGGGCCAAACTGAATGGTACTTTAAACAAGCCTATCCGCTTACCACAATATAATATTATCAATAATGCCTTAATGCTTGGTTTATTTGTATATGCTTTCTTAATAGTGAATGGGAATGTAGAAGGTATCATGCATGTATATATGCTTTTTGTGGCCGCATTATTATATGGTGTGATGTTCGTATTGCCTATTGGTGGTGCAGACATGCCTGTTGTTATATCATTATTAAATTCGTTTACAGGATTGGCAGCAGCTTGTGGTGGATTTATGTATAATAATAAAGCAATGCTCACGGGCGGTATTCTAGTAGGATCGGCAGGAACATTATTAACTTTAGTAATGTGTAAAGCCATGAACCGACCTTTGAGCAATGTTATATTTGGAGCCTTTGGTGCTGGCACAAAAGCCGCAGGTGAAGGTCGTGAATTATCAGGAAGTATTAAAGAAATTTCTATAACAGATGCTGCTGTATTAATGAACTATTCTAAGAAAGTTATTATAGTTCCTGGTTACGGATTAGCAGTAGCACAAGCACAACATGTAATACATGAATTGGAAACAATATTAGAAGAACGTGGTGTGGAAGTTAAATATGCAATTCACCCAGTAGCAGGTCGTATGCCCGGTCATATGAATGTATTGTTGGCCGAATCAAATGTATCTTATGATAAGTTAGTAGAAATGGAAGAAATAAATCCTGAATTTGCAAATACCGATGTAGTTTTAGTTGTAGGAGCAAATGATGTGGTGAATCCTGCTGCTCATAACGATTCTGCTTCGCCCATATTTGGAATGCCAATTTTGGATGTAGAAAATGCAAAGAATATTATAGTGAACAAACGTAGTATGAACGCAGGTTATGCAGGTATCGAAAACGAACTGTTCTATAATCCCAAAAACTCTATGTTGTTCGGCGATGCGAAGTCAGCCCTTACCAAATTGGTAAGTGAGTTGAAGGCGATGGATTAGATTTATCGTCATTGCGAGCCTCGCTCAGAAAAGTTAAAAATAATAACGATCTCTATAATGAGAGCCGTGGCAATCTCATTATAGTTTTCCGAATTTTCTAGATTGCACACGCCCGAATTTTATTCGGGTAGCTCGAAATGACGTAAACAAACTGAGCATTATTTCGGACACATCCATCCATGATTTCCACGTTTTAACAATAGCTTTTGTTTATAATAGCCGCAAATAGTTTACTTTTGCATAATAAACACCTATAAAATAAAGTATGGAAACCACGCCGCAACCCGCCACTAATTTTAGACCTGAACGAAAAAAGGAATCCAACCGCTTGGTTTATATTTTAATCATCCTGTTTTTATTGGGGATGAATGGTTATTTGCTATACATTTATCTCAATACCGATAAAGCTTTGGAAACTGAGCAAAGCAACTTGGTGGATGTAAAAAAAGAAAAAGCTGAAGTAGAAAAGCTCCTTCTAAGTGCTAAATTAGATTTAGAATCTTATCGTGGTATTAACGATTCTCTAAATGATGCTATTGATGAGATGAAGGATGAATTAAATAATCAGGCACTGGAAATACAAGGATTGTTGAATTCAAAGAATTTAACCAAAAAGGAGTACGAACGTGCTATGGAAAAGTACGAAAAATTTAAGTACTACTATGAAAAAACCAGAAAAGAACTCGATGAAAAACTTATAGAGCTTGATGCGGTAAAAAAAGAAAATACCGACCTAAAAGCATCTGTTAAAACACTGGAAGGTGATAAGGATAAATTAGATGGAGAAAAACGCAAAGCGATATCTGATTTAGATAATGCCAAAATATTGGAGGCGGTAAATATTAGTACCGTAGCAATTAGAATTAGAAGCGTTGGCAAAGAGCAAGAAACCACCAAAGCATCAAAAACAGAGCAGCTAAAAATATCTTTCGGTTTCGCCCGCAATGCAGTAGCAGAGCATAACCGCAAAGATGTATATGTTAAAATATTTGGTCCCGATGGAGTGGCCATCCGCGATGATCAAGCAGGGTCAGGCACCTTTAAATTTGCGGGACAAGAAAGTGTATATACTGTAAAACAATCTGTCGATTTTACGAATAATAGTGATATTATCTATATATATTACAAACGTGCTGGCGAATTTAAAAAAGGAAAATACAAAGTAGAACTTTACTGCGAAGGCTATCAGTTGAACCTCAATCCGACTATTTTAGAGCTGAAGTAGTTTTCAATTGCAAATTGAGCAGTAAATTATTTTTAACCACAGAGCCTCACAGCGTAAAAACCCCACAGAGTTTCACTAAGTTTTTTCTCGGCTCACTTGGTATAACAAAATCTAATAGTAAATTTCCTATAGCGTTTTCCTCCGTGTAATACCAATTCTTAAACTATAATAGGGTCTGCTCATAAACTAAAAAAAACTGTTATACTTACTATAAATTAGTATTTTATGCAATTAGGTCGTTGATTTTGCTGCAAGGCTTTTTAGCGAA